>NZ_JAYSCO010000060.1:0-34416 GCF_041914865.1 Pseudoduganella sp.
CGTCGCGGACGTGCGACGCTGGCTGCAGGAATCCCCGCCCTTTAGGGCGGGGAGGACGTCAAGTGCTGCCTAAAGATTGATTGCGAATTTCATAACAATAAACCATAAATTACTTTTCGGCAATTTTTTTCGGCGCCAGCAGGGAAAACCGCCTGCCGCTACAATGACTGGCATGCAGAATGCCACGCCGCCCGCCATCCCAGGTTCGCGCGCCGCCTACCTGGGCGGCCTGGCCATCGCCATCGGCGGGGCCGTGCTGTTTTCCACCAAGGCCATCGTGGCCAAGCTGCTGTACCGCTACCAGCTCGATGCGGTGACGCTGATCGCCTTCCGCATGCTGTTCTCGCTGCCGGTGTTCGCCGCCATCGCGCTGTGGAAGATGCGCAGCGAGCCGCCGCTGGCGCGCGCCGACGCCTGGCGCCTGCTGGGCCTGGGCCTGGTCGGCTACTACCTGTCTTCCTTCCTCGATTTCCTCGGCCTGCAATACATCACGGTCGGGCTGGAGCGCCTGATCCTGTTCCTGACGCCGACCTTCGTGCTGCTGGCCTCCGCGTTCTGGCTCAAGCAGCATATCGGGCGCCGCCAGCTGCTGTCGCTGCTGATCGCCTACGGTGGCATCGTGCTGGTGTTCTTCCACGACCTGCAGGGCGGCGGCAGCAATGTGGTGCTGGGCTCCCTGCTGGTGCTCGGTTCGGCCCTGGCCTATGCGGTCTACCTGCTGGCGTCCGGCGAAATGGTCAAGCGCCTCGGCGCGCTGCGCCTGGTGTCGTACGCCATGTGCGTGTCGAGCGCGGCCTGCATCGGCCAGTTCTTCGTGCTGCGTCCGGCATCCCTGCTGGTGCAGCCGCTGGAGGTGTACGCGCTGTCGCTGGTGAACGGCATCCTGTGCACGGTGATGCCGGTGTTCATGACCATGGTCGCGGTGCAGCGCATCGGCGCCGGCGCCGCTTCGCAGGCCGGCATGATCGGCCCGGTTTCCACCCTTTTCCTGGGCGCCGTCATCCTGGCCGAACCCGTCACCAGCTGGCAGCTGGCGGGGACGGCCCTGGTGCTGGCCGGGATCTACCTGCTGTCGAATGTGAAAGGACAAGTGAAATGACGCCCCGCATTGCCCTGATTGCCCACGATAAGAAGAAAGACGAGATGATCGCGCTGGCACGCGAGTACGCCGCTTTCCTGCGCACCTGCAAGCTGGTCGCCACCGGCACCACCGGCGGCCGCCTGGTCAAGGAAGTCGGGCTGGAGGTCGAGCGCAAGCATTCCGGCCCGCTGGGCGGCGACCTGCAGATCGGCTCCCTGCTGGTGGATGGGCATATCGATGCCATCATCTTCCTGCGCGATCCGATGACGCCGCAGCCGCACGAACCGGACATCAACGCCCTGGTGCGCTCCTGCGACGTGCATAACGTGGCCTGCGCCACCAACCTGGCCACCGCCCACCTGGTGCTGTCGCAATTGCAGGCCATGGCCGCAAAATAGCATTCTGTCGCACGCCCCTTGGCCGGCGTCCGCGCGGGCTGGCAAGGTAGCGCCCTCATAATCAAAATCGGGGAGACAGCAGCATGAAAACCATCCTGGGCGGCGTTGCCGCCATGGCGCTGGCGGGCGCCGCATCCGCCGCCGAGACGGCCGGCGCGCCGCCGCTGGCCGGCCACTGGGTCGGCACGTACGCCGTCGGCAGCGACTTCAATTTCCTGCGCCCGCACTTTGGCGCGGATGGCAAGGCCAGCGTCGATATGCCGGCCTTCGAAAAGAAAGACGTGCCGCTGGAAGCGGTGCGGCAGCAGGGCGCGCGCGTGCGATTCGCGCTGCCTGGCCCGGACGGCGTGCTGCAATTCGACGGCAAGCTGCAAGGCAGCCTGCTGGCCGGCACGGTGCGGAAGGATGGCAAGGAAGGCCAGTCGGGCAGCTTCGCCTTCCGCCGCACGCTGGCCGACGACCCGGCGCGTCACCAGCCGCTCTTGGGCGCCTACGAATTTCCGGGCCAGCGCATCGTGGTGCTGTCGGAGTGGGGCGACTTCCCGCAAATGTTCTACAGCGACATGAAGAGCGGCCGCTACGCCTCAATGTTCGCTGAAAGCGCCAGCAGCTATTACGCCGGCGCCGGTAACCTGAACCCCGCCGTGCGCGAAGCCAGCATGCGTTTCGAGAAGGACAAGGCGGGCCATATCACGCGCATGGTATGGCAGCAGCAAGGCAAGAAGGAAACCGGGCGCCGCCTGGATTTCCGCAGCGAGGAAGTCACGTTCAGGAACGGCGACATCATCCTGTCCGGCACCCTGGTGCTGCCGGAAGGGAAGGGCCCATTCCCGGCGGTGGTGCTGACGCAGATGTCGAGCCCCGCGCCGCGCGGCGCCTATGCCCTGCAGGCCTATTACTTTGCCGCACACGGCATGGCCGCCCTGATGTACGACAAGCGCGGCGTCGGCAAGTCGGGCGGAGAATTCAACAAGGCCACCATGGAGCAGCTGGCCGACGACGCCATCGCCGGCATCGAGCTGCTGGGCAAGCGCAGCGACATCAAGGCCGACGCCATCGGCACCTGGGGCCACAGCCAGGGCGGCTGGCTGGCGCCGCTGGCCGCCACCCGCTCGCAGAAGGTCGCCTTCGTGATTGCGCAGGCCGCATCGGCCGTGCCGCCAGCCGAGCAGGAGGTCTACCGCATCGAGCACACGCTGCGCGCGCAGGGTTTCAGCGAAGAGGAGGTGCAGGCCGGCGCTGCCTACCAGGAAAAGCTGATGCGCTGGGTCACCAGCCGTGGCGCCAACCGCGCCGAGCTGCTGGCGGCCGCGCGCGCCGGCGAGAACGCGCGCTGGGCAAGCAACGTCGAAATCGTGCCCGATACGCTCAAAGAAAAACCAAGCGAAACCACCACGGTCTTCTACAGCTACGACCCGCTGCCGGAGCTGAAAAAGCTCAAGGCGCCAGTGCTCTACATCCTGGGCGAGAAGGACGCCTTCGTGCCGGTGCATAAGAGCGCCAAACTGTTCCAGCAGACGCTCGATGCCGCCGGCCACCGCGACCACCAGGTGTGGATGCTGCCGCGCGCCGCGCACGGCCTGTGGGAAACCGATGTCGACGGCGGCGGCGCCTATATCAATTCAACGCACTGGGCGCGCGAACACTACCCGCGCATGACACAATGGCTGCGCGAGCGCGGCTTCATCCGATAGAAAGGAAACACAGCATGGTCAAGGCGATCCGCATGTCCCGCACCGGCGGGCCGGAAGTGATGGAATACGTTGATGTCGAGCTGGGCCCGCCGGGCCCGGGCGAAGCGACGGTGCGGCACGAAGCGATCGGCCTCAATTTCATCGACGTCTACTTCCGCAGCGGCCTGTACCCGCAGCCGCTGCCCGGCGGCCTGGGACAGGAGGGCGCCGGCGTGGTGGAAGCGGTGGGCGAGGGCGTGCACCACGTGCGCGTCGGCGACCGCGTGGCGTACGCCGGGCGCCCGAACGGCGCCTACGCGCAGGCGCGCAATATGCCGGCGGCGGGACTGGTGCGCCTGCCGGACGCCATCGGCACCGATACGGCGGCGGCCATGATGCTGCAGGGGATGACGGTGCAGTACCTGTTCCACAGCGCGGCGCCGGTCAAGGCCGGCGACACCATCCTGTTCCATGCGGCGGCGGGCGGCGTGGGGCTGATCGCCTGCCAGTGGGCGCGTGCGCTGGGCGTGAACCTGATCGGCACCGCCGGCTCGGATGAAAAGGTGGCGCTGGCGCTGGCGCACGGCGCCACGCACGCCATCAACTACAACAAGGAGAACTTCACCGAGCGGGTGCGCGAGATCACCGGCGGCAAGGGTGTCTCCACCGTGTTCGATTCGATCGGCAAGGACACCTTCATCGGCTCGCTCGACTGCCTGCAGCCGCGCGGCATGATGGTCAGTTTCGGCAATGCCTCGGGGCCGGTGTCGAACTTCGCGCTGGGCGAGCTGGCATCGCGTGGTTCGCTCTACCTCACGCGGCCGGCGCTGGGCAACTACACGGCCACCCGCGCCGAGCTGGAAGCGTGTGCACAATCGCTGTTCGACGTGGTGGCCAGCGGCGCTGTCCGGATCGAGATCAAGCAGCGCTATAATCTGGCCGACGTGGGGCAGGCGCACCAGGACCTGGAAGCGCGCCGCACCACCGGTTCCACCATCCTTTTGCCATGAACGATATGACTGAACAGAAGCAACCGGCCGACGACGACGGCAACCCGAAATTTGGCCGCCTGCTGCTGGTGCTGCTGGCCGTGGTGGCGCTGATCGGCGTGCTCACCTTCGCCACGGAAGCGTATTACCGATAGTCAATATTTCCGGCTCAAGTGTCGGATTTCTTTACATCATAAAATTTGTCACGCGATCAATAGGCATTTCCGTGTGGAAATACTGTTTGCGATCAATGGTTTACGCTTGATGGTGATTTTTGGCATAATTATTGCTTCTATTCCTGCCAAACACATTAATTGGAAAGCGGAACCATGAAAGCAATCGTGCTTGGCAAGACCTTGCGTAATTTCCTCGCCGCCGCCAGCCTGGCGCTGCTGGGTGCCAGCGCCTATGCCGGCCCGGTGAACCTGGTGAAAAACGGCGATTTCGAATCGACCACCAAAGGCACCGGCCAGATCGGCTTCAACACCGAAGTGACCGACTGGACCTCGCCGGGCGGCTATAACTTCGTCTTCGGTGCCGGCGAAGCCGACACCATCGGCGCGAAAAGCTGGTTCAATAAGCCGGAAAACCCGCCACTGACGCTGTGGGGCGCCAATAATGGCGGCGCCAACGCGCTGGCGCAAAGTGGCAATGGCGGCAATTTCCTGGCCGCCGATGGCGCCTATGGCGTGGAGCGCATCGAGCAGATGATCCACGGCCTGGTGGTCGGGCAAAAATATGTGCTGAGCTTTGAGTGGGCAGCGGCCCAGCAGTTCGGCTTCGACGGGGCCACCACCGAGAACTGGTCGGTCTCCATCGATGGCAATACCTTCACCACCGACACCTACCATAACGCCAACCATGCCTCCAGCAACTGGATGAAGGAAACCTTCTCGTTTACCGCCAAGGGTACGGAAGGCCTGCTGTCCTTCCTGGCCGCCGGTACGCCGGAAGGCTTCCCGCCATTCTCGCTGCTGGACGGCGTGTCGCTGTTTGCCTTCGTCGACGAAGACAAGCAGGGCACCGTGCCGGAGCCGGCCAGCTGGCTGATGCTGCTGACCGGCCTGGCGCTGCTGGGCGTGGCGCGCCGCCGCGCCGCCGGCCAGCGCTAAGTACACCAGGGCCGGCCCTTGTCGCCCATCGCACTGCAGGCCCTGCGGCTGTTGCTGTGGCTGTGCGTGCTGTGCGCCATCTTCCTGCCGCTCGAGCGTTTCCTCGCCCTGCGCCAGGCGCCCGCTGGCAAGGCGCTGCGCTGGGACGACCTGTTCTACTACTTCGCCAACAGCCTGCTGCCGATGATCGTGCTGGCGGCGCCGCTGGCGCTGGTGGCGCAGCTGGCCAGTGCGCTGCTGCCGGCCTGGCTGCCGGCTACGCTGGGCGCCTTGCCGCTGGCGCCGCGCCTGCTGCTGGTGCTGCTGGTGGGCGAGCTGGGCGCCTACTGGGCGCACCGCCTGGCGCACCGCTGGCCCTGGCTGTGGCGCTTCCATGCTGTGCACCACAGCCCCACGCACGTCTACTTCCTGGTCAATACACGCGCCCATCCGGTCGACCTGCTGTTTACCCGCATGTGCAGCCTGACGCCCCTGTATGTACTGGGCCTGGCCGGGCCGACGGCGGCCGGCAGCGCGGCGCCGGTGGCGCTGATCCTGGTCGGCACGCTGTGGGGCTTCTTCATCCATTCCAACCTGCGCCTGCGCCTGGGACCGCTGGAATGGCTGCTGTCCACGCCGGCCTTCCACCATTGGCACCATACGCGGCGCGACCATATCGACCGCAATTTCGCCGCCATGCTGCCGCTGCTGGACCGCCTGTTCGGCACCCACTACCTGCCGCGCCACTGGCCGGCCGAATACGGCACCGACACGCCGGTGGCGGGCACCCTGGCCGGCCAGCTGGCCGATCCGTTCCTGCCGGCGGCCCGCGGCGGGAATGTTGACCGGACTGAAAGTTAATTTGCTAGAATGGCAAACTCCTGTTTTTGCCATCCTGCCGAGCCCGATTCGATGACCGAACGACGCCGTTGTACGCTGCGGTTCATTGCCTTGCTGGTTGCGTGCTGGCTCTCCATCGCGCTGGCCTGGGCCGCGCCCGCAACAGCGCCCGCCGCTGCCGTTGCCGCTGCCGCAGCACCGGCACCCGCCTTCACCCTCGACCCCACCGCCGCCCTGCACAAGAAGGCGCGCAACGACAACTGGATCGGCGTCCATGACCAGGTCCACTCGCGCCATGGGGTGTTGACCGATGGCACGCTGCGCGTCCTGCTCTACCTGCTGTGGGCGGTCATCCTGATGGTGCTGGTGTACACCGTGCGCCACTACGCCTTCACCTTCAACCGCCTGTTCGGCCAGCAGCGCCACCCCTACCTCGATGTCAGCAGCGGCAACTGGCCGACGGTGACGGTGCTGGTGGCCGCCCACAATGAGGAGGCGGTGATTGCCGACGCCCTGGGCGCCCTGCTGGAGGTCGATTATCCGCGCGAGCGCCTGCGCATCATGCCGGTCAACGACCGTTCCAGCGACGGCACCCGCCGCATCATCGACGACATCGCGGCGCGCCACCCGGGCCGCATCACGCCGTTCCACCGCAGCGAAGGCAAGCCGGGCAAGGCGGCCGCGCTGAAGGACGCCACCGAACTGGTGGACAGCGATATCCTGATCGTGTTCGACGCCGACTATGTGCCCGGGCGCGGCCTGCTGCGGCAGCTGGTGGCGCCGTTCTTCGATCCCGAGATCGGCGCGGTCATGGGGCGCGTGGTGCCGCTCAACACCGGCAACAACCTGCTGACACGCCTGCTCGACATGGAGCGCTCCGGCGGCTACCAGGTCGACCAGCAGGCGCGCATGAATATGCAGCTGGTGCCGCAGTACGGCGGTACCGTGGGCGGGGTGCGCCGCGCCGCGCTGGAGGCGATCGGCGGCTGGCGCGACGACGCCCTGGCCGAAGACACCGACCTGACCTACCGCTTGCTGCTGCGCGGCTGGAAGACCACCTACCAGAACCGCTCCGAATGCTACGAGGAAGTGCCGGAAACCTGGCCGGTGCGCGTGCGCCAGATCATGCGCTGGTCGAAAGGGCACAACCAGGCCGCCTTCCGCTATGCCGGCGCGCTGCTGCGCAGCGACAAGGTGTCGTGGCGCGAGAAATTCGACGGGCTGCTGCTGCTGGGGGTGTTCGCCATGTCGCCCATCCTGCTGGCCGGCTGGTGCCTGGCCATCCTGCTGTTCTACCTGGACGCCAACCACTGGCTGAGCGGGGTGCTGGCCCTGTTCTGCCTGATGTCCTATAGCGCGCTCGGTAATTTCGCCGCCTTCTTCGAGATCGGCGCCGCCGTCTACCTCGATGGCAGCCGCCAGCGCATCCGCCTGATGCCGCTGAACTACTTCGGCTTCCTGGTCAGCCTGCTCTCGATCAGCATCGCCACCTTCAACCAGGTGGTGTTCGACTGGCTGTTCAAGCGCCAGATGGCGTGGGACAAAACGGTGCGCTACCGCAAGCCGGAGGGGCGCGCATGAGCTGGACTTTGCTGTTCTTTGCCGCCCTGGCGCTGCTGTTTGTGCTGCCCCTGCTGCCGGCACTGGTTGAGTGGCGCATCCGGCAGGATGCGCAGCCCTTGCAGGTGGTGCGCGAGCACGACGGCAATATCCGCCATTTCGCCAAGCGCTTCCACGAGTTCGTGACAGCACGATTCGGCAGCGCGCTGGACGCTGCGCGCGGCAGCGCGGCGCCGCAGCAGGGACGTCTGGAAAATGGCGATGCCTACCAGCTGGTGGGGGCGGGCGGAGTGCCGGCCATGCCGGCGCCCGGCCCGGACGGCGCGTCGGTGGACGCCTTGCTGCTGGGGGCCGGCGCGCTGCAGCTTGGCGGCGATACCCTGTACGAGAAGGAAGTCTATGCCAGCGCCGGGATTCGCTGCGGCGATGGCAATTCCTTCCGCGCCTTGCTGGCGAACGGCGATATCGTGCTGGGGCAAGCCTGCGACGTGCTGCGCTGGGCGCATAGTGGCAACCGCCTGGTGGCGGGCATGCGCAGCCGCCTGTTTGGCCGCGTTTCGGCCGACTGCGAACTGGTGCTGCACACGGACTGCCGCTTCGGCCGCATGCATGCGCCGACCATCCGCTTTGGCGACGCGGCGCCGCTGGCGGCAGCGCCGGGCGCTCCGCGCCTGCCGCTGGAGCGCCCACAAGGCTTGCTGGACGACGCGGCGGGACGTTGGCTGGTGGCGGACGACTGGGCGCTGCCCGATGCTTGCCACCACCAGGGCAGCCTGGTGGTGCGCGGCAGCCTGGCGGTGGGCGCCCATGCCTGGGTCGAAGGCAGCATCAAGTGCCATGGCGACCTGGTGGTGCAGGCCGGGGCGCGCATCGACGGCGCGCTCGTTTGCAGCGGCAATATGACCATCGGGCCTGGCTGCGTGCTGGGCGGGCCCCTGGTGTGCGAGCAAAAAATCGTGATCGAAGCCGGCACGGTGCTTGGATCGCTGGCGGTGGAAACCACGGCCACCGCCAATGAAATCCGTGTGCGCGAAGGCGTGGTGGCGCATGGCACCGTGTGGGCGCGGGAGCTTGGGTATGTGGCTCCCGCCGAAAATGTCAGTTGAGATAAGGCTTAACTTTGAGCGATAAAACCATCCTCCTATGCATGGGCACGCGGCCCGAGATCATCAAAATGGCGCCCGTGTACTACGCGCTCAAGCAGAATGGGCTGGAACCCTTGCTGCTGCACACCGGCCAGCACGAGGATATGGCGGATCCGATGTACCGCTTCTTCAACATCCTGCCCGATTTCAGCCTGCCGCTGGAGCGCCGCAGCGACGCCTTGCACCATTTGTCGGCCATGCTGCTGGAAAAGCTGGGCGCCGCGTTTGAGTCGATCAAGCCGGGGGCGGTGCTGGTGCACGGCGACACCGCCAGCGCGGCGATGGCGGCGCTGGCCGCGTTCTACCAGCGCATCCCGGTCGGCCATGTGGAAGCCGGCCTGCGCTCGCACAACCGCTACAACCCGTTCCCGGAAGAGAAGAACCGCGAGCTGATCGCGCGCCTGGCCGACTGGCATTTCGCGCCGACGCAACAGGCGCGCCAGAACCTGCTGCGCGAGAATATCGACGATTCGCGCATCCATCTGGTGGGCAACACTATCGTCGATGCCGTGCGCCTGGCCACCAGCGAATTCCCGCAAATGGCGGCCGACCCGGACGAGCTGGGCGGCCTGCAGCTGCGCGGCCTGCGCGACCTGCTGCCCGACAGCCGCCTGTTGTTCATCACGGCGCACCGGCGCGAGAACCTGGGCCGCCCGCTGCTGTCGATTTCCAACACGGTGCGCAAGATCCTGATGGCCGATGAAAAAGTCGTCATCGTCTGGCCGGTGCACAGCAATCCCAAGGTGCGCGCCACGGTGGATGAAGTGTTTGCCGACTTGCCGGAGGAGGTGGCGGCGCGCATCTTCCTGACCCGCCCGCTGCACTACTCGACCACCCTCAACCTGCTCAAGCGCGCCTGGCTGGTGCTGACCGATTCCGGCGGCATCCAGGAGGAGGCGGCCTGCCTGCATGTGCCGGTGCTGATCCTGCGCGAGGCGACGGAACGGCCGGAGCTGGTCAGCAGCGGCGGCGGGCGCCTGATCGGCACCAGCGGCGCCGCCATCCTGGAGGCGGTCGGCGAGCTGCGCGACAACCCGGCTGCCTACCAGACCATGTGCGACGCCATCAATCCCTTCGGCGACGGTTATGCGGCGGACCGCATCAAGGACATCCTGACGCGGGGCATGCATGGGTAAGCAGATGGACAGCCGCCGCGCCGCGCGCGCCGCAAAGACCACGCTGGCTGCGCTGGCGCTTCTGGCCTGGCACGGCGCGGCGCAGGCGCAGACTGCCACGCTGGAAGCAGGGCTGCTGCACCACCGCCTGAGCGATGGCCTGGGCCAGTGGAACCAGCAGTTCGTGCGCGGCACCTGGCGCACGTCGGAGGCCACGGTGTGGAACGCGGACCTGGTCAATGCGCGCCAGTTCGGCGCGCACGGCACGCTGGCGGTGGCCGGCGTCACCCACGTCTTCAACGACGACTGGTACGGCAGCCTGGGCGGCAGCTATGGCAGCAGTTTCTTTTACCCGAAAGGGCGCGCCGATGCGGTGCTGAACCGCAAGCTGGGCGCGGCGAAAAACATCGTGGCCACGTTCGGCGTGACGGCGGTCAATGCGCGCGACGGCCACCGCGACCGCAGCGTGCTGCTCGGCGTGTCCTGGTATTTGCCGAATGCACTGGTGCTGCAGGGCGGCACCCGCATCAACCGCAGCGATCCGGGCGGCGTCATGGCCAACGCCAAGTACGTGGCCGCAACCTGGGGCTACAACAAGCAGCAGTATATTTCGGTGCGCTACGACCAGGGCGAGGAAGCCTACCAGTACATTGGCGCCGGCGTGACCGACCTGCTGGTGAACTTCCGCAGCAACGTCGCCAGCGCGACCTGGCGCAAGTGGCTTGGCCCGACGCACGGCTTCCAGCTGCGCGCCGAGGCTTACCATAACCCTTATTACAACCGGCGCGGCCTGGAAGCGGCCCTGTTCAAGGAGTTCTGAGCGTGAAGCAATTGCAGGCCTTGCAGCGCAAGATCGAGGACATGCGCTTCCGTGGCTTTGGCGGCGCGGCGATCCGCATGCACCGCTCGATGTACCAGGTCAAGCTCAAGCGCAGCAACTTGCTGGGCTCCCTGGCGCTGCCGCTGCTGTTTACCCTGCTGCTGCTTTGCCTGCTGTCGCCCATCCTGGCCCTGTGGCACCACCTGTTCGCCTTCTGGATCCCGCGCATCGCGCCGGGCGGCACGGTGGCGGTGCGCCAGCTGGACCTGGGCGCGTACTGGCTCGACCTGCCGTATCCGCTGCTGCCGGCCGGCTTGCCGGATGCGCAGCTGTGGTGGGTGACGCTGGTCGGCACGGTGCTGGGCTTCCTGGCAACCGGCCTGGTGCCGCGCGACCGCTACCTGCCGCTGCGCTATATCCTGCGCGCTTGCCTGCTGGTGCAGGCCAGCGCGCTGCTGTACTTTCATTTCTTCCCCAGCGACTTCCCCTACGATTCGCCGCGCTACCTGAGCGATGCGCTGGCGATGGCGCTGATCTTCCTGTTCATGCTGCCGTGGGGACTGGGGCTGACCTATTATGTGTTCGCCTTTTCGCTGTGGCGCAAGGTGGGGCTGACGGTGTGCACGCTGGCCTATTTTGCGCTGGCGTTCCCGATGCAGTACCTGCTGCACGCCTATGTGCTGCACCATATGACGCTGTTGTTCCTGCCCTTGCTGTACCTGGTGTTCGGCATTTTCCTCGATGTGATGATGTTCGTGGCCCTGTACTCGTGGGGCATGAGCTGGCGGCGCGGCGACGCGGCCCGCTAAGGAGACTTCAATGCGCCAGTTGCTGACCGTTCCCGCGATCCTGCTGGCGGCCTACCTCGCCGTGTGCGCGCTGCTGTTTTTCCAGCAGCGCAGCATGCTGTATTTCCCGCAGCAGTTCAGCGGCGGCAGCCTGCTGGCGCTGGGCGGCGGGGCGCGCGTCGGCGTCACGCAGCTGGAGCTGCCGGGGCCGGGCGCGGTGATCTACTTCGGCGGCAACGCGGAAGCGGTGCCGGGCAGCCTGCCGGAGCTGCAGGCGGTCTTCCCGGGACAGTCGCTGTACCTGATGCACTACCGGGGCTATGGCGCCACGCCGGGCGCGCCGACGGAGGCGGGCCTGCATGCCGATGCGCTGGCGCTGTACGAGCATGTGCGGGTGCGCCATCCGCAGGTGACGCTGGTGGGGCGCAGCCTGGGCAGCGGTATTGCCACCCGCCTGGCCAGCGCGCGGGCGGTGGACCGGTTGGTGCTGGTCACGCCTTACGACAGCATGGCGGCGGTGGCGGGCCACCATTACCGCTGGCTGCCGGTGCGGCTGCTGCTGCGCGACCGCTACGAATCGGCGCGCTATGCGGCGCACGTCAACGCGCCCACCACCATCCTCGTTGCGGAACACGACGCCGTGATCCCACGCGCCAGCAGCGAAGCCCTGTACCGCAGCTTCCGCCCCGGGCTGGCCACTTTCCAGCTCGTGCCGGGCGTCGGCCACAACGATATCTCGCTGCGCGCCCTGAAATCCGATTGAACTTTCCTGCGGTGGCCGGCTCCAAATCCTGTCAACATCAAACACAGGGAGTGAGCCATGAGCAACGCCGCCGAAGAAATGACCCAGTGCATTAATGCGCTGACAGAACTCGTTTCCGCATTGCACCGCTTGATGGACAATTACCCGGAGTTGCGGGAGTACTTGCTGCCGGCCACATTGCGACTGAGCGAAACGATACCGTGCGTGTCTTTCTTCCTGAGCATGGATATGGGCGAAGTGGAGCGCAGATTAAGTGCGCTTGAAACTGACGTCGCCCAGCTGATGATCGACGTTGCCCAGCTGAAGATTGATGTTGCCCAGCTGAAGATTGATGTTGCCCAGCTGAAGATCGATGTTGCCCAGCTGAAGATCGACATTGCCCAGCTGAAGGCCGAGATGGTCGAAGTCAAGGTCGCGATTGCCCGGATAGAAGGCCGGCTCGACACCTTTGCCACGAAGGACGACCTGCACAAGCAGACTTGGCGCATTTACGGCGCCATGACGGTGCTGGTGGCCGGCGTGTATTTCATCGCCCGCTACGTTCACTGAAACGCGGCGAGCTTGCTGCGGATGGCGGGGCCGGTTGAGAGCTGGGGATTGGAATAGCCGTCATCCTTGCCCGCCTCGATCTCGCGCTGGCGGATCACCTCGCGCGCGGCGGCGTGGGCCTGTTCAAAGGAGCGCGTATGGCGGCGCAGCTGCTCGTCGAACATGGCGCGGCCGAAGAAAGTCAGCTCCGACTTGTAGCCGCAGCCGTAGGAAGTATGGTCGGCATCGGCCGCCGTCATCACCATGGTTGCCTCGCCCGCCAGCGGCGGAATCCAGCTGCCCGAATAGCAGGCCGACACCGCCACCACGCGGTGCCGGATGCCCGCCTCATCGAGCCAGGCGCGCAGCATGCCCGGCGTCAGCTCGGTCAGTTCCATCGGCCAGAAGTTGGCCGCCAACTGCCCCTCGCGCGCGCCGTGCGAGGTGAGGTAGATGAACAGCACATCCTCATCTTTGTCCATGGTGCGCGCCAGCGAACGGATGGCGCGCCGCAGGTTGGGCGCGGTGGCCCAGGGCAGGGTCTGCGCAGTGTCGATATGGTTCACCAGCTGCAGCGTGCGGCCCCCGGTGCCGAAGCGCTGCGCCATCACCTCCGCCACCATCTGGCTCTCGCGCCGGAACACCTCGTCGCCATAGGGCGCGAAGGTCAGCGCGTACATGTCGACGCGGCCCGGGCGCTGCGGCGCCAGGCCGGCCAGCTGGCGCGCCAGCAGCACCGGCTGCTCCTCCAGCAAGTCGTCGGTCAGTTTCAGGTAGCGCCCCGTCTGGCCGTCGCCTGCCGCCTGTTCGGCCTGTTCGGCTTTGTCCGGATACCAGAAGTCGGGCTGGCGCGCCGCCACGCCCAGCGCCACCACGCCGACCAGCATGCCGCCGGCCAGGGCCAGCGGCATGCGCCGGCCACGCCCGCTGCGCGCCAGCAGCACCAGCTGGGCCAGGATCGCCACGCCGTGCGGCACCGCCCACAGCACCCAGGCGCCCCAGGTGCCGAGGTAGCGCACGGCCCATTGTTCGGAGCCGCTGTACAGCAGGCCGAGGAAGCTCAGGCCGAGGAACAGGTCGAGCCAGAAAATCTGCGCCAGCAGCAAGGTGGCCAGCAGGCCGGCGTTGGGCGCGGCGCCGGGGCGCGGGCAAGGGCCGCTGCCGCGCAGCAGCAGGGCGTAGAACGGGAGCAGGGCGAATGGCAGCCAGCCGTAGGCCACGGCCTGCCAGTAGAACAGCGCCGGCCCGTCGACGTACCAGCGCTGGAATGCCACCGACTGCGCCAGCACCAGCAGCACCAGCGCCGCCACCACGGCGGCGCGCGGCCCGGCGCCCAGGCCGTCCCAGCGCGGCCAACGGAAAAGGGCGGCGGCCGCGCCTGCGCGCAACCACCGCCCCAGGGCCGGCAGGACGTTATTGGAGCTCAAGTTCTACGCGGCGGGCCTTGCCGCTTTCGCCCGGGAAGCCGGAAAAGGCGCTCTGCACCAGCAGTGGCATGACCTGCGGCGTCGATTGGCTGCGGCTGGTGTTTTGCACCGTCACGTCGAACAGCTTTTTGCCGCCCAGGGAATTGATCGTCACGCGCAGGTGGCGCTCGTAATTGTGCTGGATGGTTTCGCGGAACTCCATCGGGCCCCACAGCCACGGGTCATAGAAGGGGCTGCGGTAGAACCCGTAATAGCGGTAGCGGTATGGGTAGTAGCCCCAGCGCGGGTAGCCCCAGGGACCCGGGCGGTACAGCCATGGATCGGTGGCGCTCAGCACTTTCACCGGGCGGTCGATGGTGCTGAACTGCATGCCCACGCTCAGCTTGGCGTCCCGCGCGCTGGCGGCCTGGCTGAAGCCCAGCTTGGCCAGCTCGCCGCTCACCAGGTTCTGGTAGCTGCGGTATTCCAGCGTATCCTCGCCCGGCGGCGGGGTTTCAAAGACATATGATTTTTCCTGCAAGTCGCCCGGCCACTCGTGGAATACGGTAACGTCGCTGCGCAGGGTCGTGGCACAACCGCTCAGCAACAAGGTGGTGGCTGCCACCAGGATGGCTAGCGCTTTCATGGCAAAGCTCCTTTTTTACGCTCACAAGTCAGTTTAATCCGGCAACATGCCTTTCGCCTAATTATTACAGAATGTTACCCCCGGGAGGAGAGCGGAAAAGAATCGGGCGTCCACAGCGGGCGGTATTGGTAAAATAGCCTTCTTTGTCCTTGTTCGCCCAAACCATGCGTACCGACAGCCCGCAAACGATTTACCGCAAAGATTACACCCCGCCCAGCTACCTGGTGGACACTGTGGAACTGGGCTTCGACCTCGATCCTGCCTGCACCATCGTCGCCAACCGCGTGCAGCTGCGCCGCAACCCGGACAGCAAGAGCCGCGACCTGGTGCTGCACGGCGAGGAAATCGAGCTGGTGGCGCTGCGCATGAACGGCGTGGCGCTGCAGCCAAGCCAGTACATTGTGGCCAACAACACGCTGACCATCCGCAACGCCCCGGCCGAGGTGCTGCTGGAGATTGAAACCACCTGCGTGCCGGCCGAAAACACCACCCTGTCCGGCCTGTACACCTCGGGCAGCGGCTTCTACACCCAGTGCGAGGCGGAAGGCTTCCGCCGCATCACCTACTTCCCGGACCGTCCGGACGTGATGGCGCGCTACACCGTGATGCTGCGCGCCGACAAGGAGCAGTACCCGGTGCTGCTTTCCAACGGCAACCTGCTGGAACAGGGCGACCTGGGCGACGGCCGCCACTACGCCAAGTGGGAAGACCCGTTCAAGAAGCCGTCCTACCTGTTCGCCCTGGTGGCGGCGCGCCTGGTGTGCCAGGAGGAGACCTATAAGCTCAAGTCGGGCCGCGATGTGCTGCTGCAGGTGTGGGTTGAAGAGGGCAACCTGGACAAGACCGACTACGCCATGCAGTCGCTCAAGAACTCGATCCGCTGGGACGAGGAGCGCTGGGGCCTGGAGCTGGACCTGGACCGCTTCATGATCGTCGCCGTGAGCGACTTCAATATGGGCGCGATGGAGAACAAGGGCCTGAACATCTTCAACACCAAGTTCGTGCTGGCCAACCCGCGCACCGCGACCGATATCGACTACTCCGGCATCGAGGCGGTGGTGGGCCACGAATACTTCCACAACTGGACCGGCAACCGCGTGACGTGCCGCGACTGGTTCCAGCTGTCGCTGAAGGAAGGCCTGACCGTGTTCCGCGACCAGGAGTTCAGCGCCGACATGATCGGCACCGACAGCGGCCGCGCCGTGACCCGCATCGACCAGGTGCGCACCTTGCGCCAGGCCCAGTTCCCGGAAGACGCCGGCCCGATGGCGCACCCGGTGCGGCCCGACTCCTTCGTCGAGATCAACAACTTCTACACGGTGACCGTGTACGAGAAGGGCGCCGAAGTGGTGCGCATGTACCAGACCCTGCTCGGCCGCGAAGGCTTCCGCAAGGGCATGGACCTGTATTTCGCGCGGCACGACGGCCAGGCCGTGCAGTGCGACGACTTCCGCGCCGCCATGGCCGACGCCAACCAGCGCGACCTGAAACAGTTCGAGCGCTGGTACAGCCAGGCCGGCACGCCGGTGCTGGCCGCCAGCGGCCGCCATGACGCCGCCAAGCAGGTGTACGAGCTGACCCTGCGCCAGTCCTGCCCCGCCACCCCGGGCCAGGCGAAAAAGCTGCCATTCCATATCCCGGTCGCGGTGGGCCTGCTGGGGCGCGACGGCAAAGACCTGCCGCTGGTCGTCGGCGGCAAAGCGCTGGGCACCACCACGGTGCTGGAGCTGACCGCCGCCGAGCAGACCTTCCGCTTTGAAGGTGTGGCCGAAGCGCCGGTGCCGTCCATCCTGCGCGACTTCTCGGCGCCGGTGGTGCTGGAATACCCGTACAGCGACGACGAGCTGCTGCACCTGTTCCGCTACGACAGCGACCCGGTCAACCGCTGGGAAGCCGGCCAGCGCCTGGCGATGGAACGCCTGCTGGCGCTGGCGCAGGCGGTGCTGGATGGCCAGCCGCTCAAGCTGGACGACACCTACATCGCCGCCCTGCGCGCAGTGCTGACCGACAGCTCGCTGGACGCCGCCTTCCGCGAGCAGTGCCTGATCCTGCCGTCGGAAACCATCATCGCCGAGCAGATGGAAGTGGTGCACCCGCAAGCCATCCACAGCGCGCGCCAGTTCATGCGCCATGCGATCGGCGAGGCCCTGCGCGCCGAATTGCTGCAGCAGTACGGCGCCAACGCCACGCCCGGCCCGTACAGCCCGGACGCCGTCTCGGCCGGCAAGCGCGGCCTGAAAAACCTGGCGCTGGCCTACCTGCTGGTGCAGCCGCAGGCGGACGCCGTCAAGCTGGCCAGCGAGCAGTTCGCCGCCGCCAGCAATATGACCGACCGCGCCGCGGCGCTGTCGGCCCTGATCCACAGCGGCGCCGACGCCGGCAAGCAGCTCGACGCCTTCTACAAGGACTTCAAGGGCGAAGCGCTGGTGGTGGACAAATGGTTCGCCATGCAGGGCTCGGCGCCGCACACCAATGTGGCCAAGGTGCGCGAGCTGATGAAGCACCCGGCCTTCACCTTGAAGAACCCGAACCGCGCGCGCAGCCTGCTGTTCAGCTTCTGCAACAACAATCCTTCGCAATTCCACGCCGCCGACGGCAGCGCCTACGAATTCTGGGCCGAGCATGTGATCAAGCTCGACGCCCTGAACCCGCAGGTGGCTGCGCGCCTGGCGCGCAGCATGGACCGCTGGCGCCGTTACGCGCCGGCGCTGCAGGTGCATATGCGCCACGCGCTGGAAAAAGTCGCCGCCGCCACGCCGCTCTCCAACGACGTGATGGAAGTGGTGAGCAAGGCGCTCGCCAACTAAGAATTCAACACAACTAGGGAAATTATGAAACGTATCAGCCTGACCCAATACCTGGTCGAAGAACAACGCCAGCACCACTCGATCCCGGCCGAACTGCGCCTGCTGATCGAAGTGGTGGGCCGTGCCTGCAAAACCATTTCGCACAGCGTCGGCAAGGGCGCGCTGGGCGAGGTGCTGGGCGCGCTGGAGTCCGAGAACGTGCAGGGCGAAGTGCAGAAGAAGCTGGACGTGATCTCCAACGAAATCCTGCTGGAGGCGAATGAGTGGGGCGGCCACCTGGCGGCCATGGCGTCGGAAGAGATGGAAGACATCCACCCGATCCCGAACCGCTACCCGAAAGGCGAGTACCTGCTGGTGTTCGACCCGCTGGACGGCTCCTCCAACATCGACGTCAACGTTTCGATCGGCACCATCTTCTCCGTGCTGAAAGCGCCGGACGGCATGACCAACCCGACCGAGAAAGACTTCCTGCAGCCAGGCTCCAAGCAGGTCGCCGCCGGCTACGCCGTCTACGGCCCGCAAACCCTGCTGGTGCTCACCACCGGCAACGGCGTGAACTGCTTCACCCTGGACCGCGAGATGGGTTCGTGGGTGCTGACCCAGCGTAATATGCAGATCCCGGCCAAGACCAAGGAATTCGCGATCAACGCCTCCAACCAGCGCCACTGGCACGCGCCGGTGCAGCGCTATATCGGCGAACTGCTGGCCGGCACCACCGGCCCGCGCGGCACCGACTTCAATATGCGCTGGATCGCCTCCATGGTGGCCGACGTGCACCGCATCCTGAACCGCGGCGGCATCTTCATGTACCCGGCCGACCTGCGCGACCCGTCCAAGCCGGGCCGCCTGCGCCTGATGTACGAAGCGAACCCGATGGCCTTCATCGTCGAACAGGCGGGCGGCATGGCGACCGACGGCAAGCGCCGCATCCTCGACATCCAGCCGGAGAAGCTGCACCAGCGCGTGCCGGTCTTCCTCGGTTCGCGCGACGAAGTGGCGCTGGTGACCAGCTACCACCAGGAGTAAGTGCAATTATTGCAATGCGTGCTTGCGTGCCTGCCAGCCGCTAGTTATAATCCGGACTCTTTGCCGGTGTAGCTCAGTTGGTAGAGCAGCTCATTCGTAATGAGAAGGTCGGGAGTTCGATTCTCTTCTCCGGCACCAGGACGTACAAAAACCCTGCCAGGTCATTGATCTGGCAGGGTTTTTTCGTTTTCGCTGGCCGGCTAAGGAAGCAGTTTTAAAAGTACCGTTAGTCCCGCTTGGAACAGGCCGAGGGCTGTTCCAACGATCAGCACCCAACGCATGATTTCCTGTTTCACTTCGCTGATTTGTTGACGCAGTTCAGCAGCGACGCGATCGATTTTGGCCTCGAAGTGAATGAAATCGGCCCGCAATTGTGTTTCCTGCGCCATCACAATTACTACGGTGACCTCCATTGGCTTTGAGCTAAAAAAGCCATCAGCGCTGGAAAAATTGCGGCATTTCGTTTTCCCTTAGACGTCTGTAGCGAGCATGATTAATGCGCTGGCGATTAGCGCTACTAACGCGAGAAAAATCGCTACCTGCATGCCGATCAGCAGGTGTGTCTGCGCATCCATACGGGCATTGACCTTTTCGACTGCCGTATGAAGCTGCGTTTCGAAATTTGCGCGCTGTTCGTTGAAGCGAGCATCCATGTGCAGTCGCAGTGTTTTCAACTCGCAGGAAAGATCAGTCACGGCTTCTCCAGCTTGGTGATGCGCTCCTCGTGGTTGGCGAGCTCGGGTGGGGGCGTGGCGTCCATGGCAGCTCCTTGAAAGATCCTACCATCTTCGCCACGCGTTGCAGCGCGCATTTGATGCCGCGCAAAGGTGCGCGGCGGTGGGTTACTTGACGTTACGCGCCAGGAAGTTGCGCATCAGCTTGCCGATTTTCTCGCCTTCCTCTTCCAGTGCGAAGTGGCCGGTGTCGAGCAGGTGCAGCTCGGCTTTCGGCAGGTCGCGCAGGTAGGGCGTGGCGCCGGCGGCGGGAAAGATCTGGTCGTTTTTGCCCCAGGTGATCAGCATTGGCGGCTGGTGCTTGCGGAAGTAGGCTTGCCATTCCGGATAGCGCGCCGGATTGCTGCCGTAGCTGTAGAACAGTTCGAGCTGGATCTCCTTGTTGCCGGGGCGGTCCATATAGGCTTGGTCCACCGTCCAGGCGTCCGGGCTGATCTTGCTGGCGTCGCGCGCGCCGTGGGTGTACTGCCATTTGGTGGCGCCCAGTTCGAAGAACGGTTTCAGCCTGGCGGCGTTTTCTTCTGTGCGTGCGGCCCAATACACTTTGAACGGCGCCCAGAAGGCGTTGTCGAGGCCTTCGTTGTAGGCGTTGCCGTTCTGGACCACGATGGCGGAGACGCGTTCGGGATGGGCGGCGGCCAGGCGGAAGCCGATCGGGGCGCCGTAGTCCTGCACGTACAAGGCGTACTTGCTGGCGCCGACGGCGGTGGTGAATTTGTCGACCACGCTGGCCAGGTTGTCGAAGCTGTAGGTGAACTCGCCCACGGCCGGCGCGTCGCTCTGGCCGAAGCCGGGATAGTCGGGGGCGATCACGTGGTAGCGCTCGGCCAGCTGCGGGATCAGGTTGCGGAACATCTGCGACGATGTGGGGAAGCCGTGCAGCAGCAGCACGGTCGGTGCGTTTTTCGGACCGGCTTCGCGGTAGAAGATGTTGACGCCGTCGACCTTCACGCTGCGGTAGCTGACATCGGTCGGCGCGCCTGCGGCGGATGCGGTGGCGCCTGCCAGGGCGAGGGTCAGGGCGGCGACGATATGCGAGGTTTTCATGATGCTTCCTTCAAAGTGAGTTGGGATGGGTGGATTGTAGGAAGCGCATCCAGGGGCCGGAACTATGCGTGGAGAAACAAACTGTTTCGCTAGGCGGTGCCCTGTGCACACCTGTCGGCGTCCGCTACTGAAAGCTACTGAAAATTTTCCGGGTATAGCGCTACCAGCGCCAAAAGCGGGGATTTTCAGTAGTTTTCAGTAGTTTTCAGAAGAAGTTTCAGTAGCTTTCAGTAGCTGACGCCGACAGGTGTGCACAGGGCACCCATTACCCGCGCAGCGAAACGGTTTATTGCGCCGGGCGACGTTCCGCTGCGGATGGGGCGTCGCTAGAGTAGGGCCATCGAAACCAACCTGGAGAGCAGATATGAAAACCTTCGCCGCCGCCGCTGCCGCCGCCAGCCTCGCCCTCGCCAGCGCCGCTGCCAGTGCCGCCCCCGTCGCCTACCGCAGCATCGCCGTGGATGGCGTGAAGATCGCCTACCGCGAAGCGGGCGATGCCAGCAAGCCAACCGTCCTGCTGCTGCACGGCGTGCCCAGCTCCTCCCGCATGTACGACGGCCTGTTGCGTAAGCTGGGCGACAGATACCACCTGGTGGCGCCCGACTATCCCGGCTTCGGCAACAGCGACGCGCCGGCCCCGGCCAACTTCGCCTACACCTTCGACAACCTGGCCAGCACCATGCACAAGTTCACCGACGCCGTTGGCGTGCGCAGCTACGTGTTATTGATGCAGGATTACGGCGCGCCGGTCGGCATGCGTATGGCCCTCAAGCGTCCGCAGGCGGTGCAGGCGCTGGTGTTCCAGAACGGGAATGTGTACGAGGACGGCCTGGGCGCCATGTGGGCCAGGCGTAAGCCATTCTGGCAGGACCGCGCGGCGCACGAGAAGGACGTGATCGCGGTGCACCAGTCGGTGGCGGCGACGCGCGCGCGCCATATCGGCAGCGATCCGGACGTGGAGGCTTACGATCCGGACTTATGGATGGACGAATACGCCTACCTGAATCGTCCCGGCCAGGCGCGCACCCAGGCCGAGTTGATCTTCGACTACCAGCACAACCTGGCCGCTTATGCCGAATGGCAGGCCTGGCTGAAGCAGCGCCAGTTGCCGACGCTGGTGGTGTGGGGCAAGCACGATCTGGCCTTCACCGTGCCCGGCGCGCACGCCTTCAAGCGCGACAATCCGGCGGCGCAGGTGCACGTCCTCGACGGCGGGCACTTTGTGATGGATACGAAACTGGAGGAGGTCGCCGCCATCACCGGCGCCTTCCTCGGCACGCTCAGTTCAGGTGCGGGTGCGAGCGCAGGTGCTGCGCCAGCAGGTCGATGAACTTGCGCACTTTGGAGGAGCCGTATTTGCTCTCGCGGTGCAGGATGTGCACCGGCCACGGCTCCTCCTCGTATTCAGGCAGGATGATGCGCAGGCGGCCGTCGGCCAGTTCATCGGCCATCTGGTAGGACAGCAGGCGGCAGATGCCCAGCCCCTCGGCGGCGGCGCGGATGGCGGCGTCATTGGCGGTGATGGTCAGGCGCGGTTTCAGGCGCACGCTGACGCTGTCCTCGCCGCGCCCGAACTTCCACTCGACGCGCGGCGTCAGGTGGCTGGCGGCGATGATGCTGTGCCGTTCAAGGTCGGAAGGGTGCTGCGGCACGCCATGCCGCGCCAGGTATTCCGGCGATGCGCACAGCACGCGCCGCATCTGTCCCACGCGCAGCGCCTTCATGCTCGAATCGGCCAGGTGGCCCAGGCGCACGGCAACGTCCATGCCTTCCTCGATCAGGTTGACGGGGCGGTCGAGGAAGTAGGCCGAGATATCGACTTCCGGATACTCCTTCAGGTACTGCACGATGCAGGGCGTGACAAAGACTTTCCCGAACAGCACCGAGGCCGTGATGGTCAGCAGGCCCTTGGGCGTAGCAATGCCGCCGGCCACCGCGTCGTTGGCGTCCTCGATGCTGGCCAGGATGGCGCGGCAGTCGTCCAGGTAGCGCTGGCCGGCCTCGGTCAGGCGCACGCTGCGGGTGGTGCGCTGCAGCAGCTGGGCGCCCAGCTTGTCTTCCAGCGCCGCCACCGCGCGCGTGATGGCGGCGGGCGACAGGTTCAGGCTGCGCGAGGCGGCGGCGAAGCTTTCCTGTTCGCCCACGGCGACAAAGACGGTCATCAGGTGCATGTGGTCCATCTGAAAATCTTAACCTAAATTAACTTTTCCCAGTTGCTATCGTTGCATCTTTGAATGCGAATGATTATCATTTGTGTTCACTAATTTATTCAGTCATGTCATGTTCATTCAAAAAACAATTATTGCAGCCAGCCTGGCTGCCCTGGGGGTTCCTGCATTGGCCGACGATGCCGGCGGCATCGCCGATGGCAGCGTGGTGGTGGTCACCGCCTCCATGCGCGCCCACACCGTGGCCGGCGCGCCGGCCTTCACCACCGTCCTTACCGCCGAAGACATCGCCAGGTCGCCGGCCAATGGCCTGGCCGACCTGCTGCGCGACAGCGTGGGCGTGAACAACCAGGTGGACGACAATGGCCGCGACGAAATCCGCATCCGCGGCCTGGGCGGCAAATACACCCTGATGCTGGTGAACGGCAAGCGCGTGTCGTCCGGCGGCGCGCTGTGGCGCGGCGGCGATTTCGACTTCAGCTCGATCCCGCTGTCCAGCATCAAGCGCGTGGAAATCGTGCGCGGCCCGATGGCGGCGCTGTATGGCTCGGACGCCATGGGCGGCGTGATCAACATCATCACCTGGCCAGCCAGCAAGGAGTGGAAGGGCAGCGTGAGCGGCGAGTACCGCACCATCGACAGCGGCTATGACGGCGACCAGTACCGCATCGGCGCCAATGTGGCCGGCGCATTGAGCGAGACGGTCAGCCTGTCGCTCGGTGGCGAGCGCTATGACCGCGACGCCTGGTGGAGCGCGCCGGCCAGCGACAAGACGCGAACTCCGCGCCTGGAAGAGAAAAAGGCGACCAACCTGACCGGCACCCTGACCTGGCAGCTGGCGGAAAACCAGTCGCTCGACTTCGACCTGGGCTACAACCAGGATAAGCGTCCGCGCGTGATGTACTACTACGCCTTCAATCCGGCCCGCAAGGTCGAGACGAAGGATGTGCGCGACCAGGAGATCGAGCGCAAGACCTATGGCGTGACGCACCGCGCCAGCTGGGACTGGGGCACTACCACCGCCTACATCACGCGCGAAAACGCGCGCATCGACGACTTCAACACGCGCTACAACGCGCCGCAGCAGCGCACCCTGAAAGAAGAAAACACGTACGCCAAGTTCTATGGCAACACCACCCTCGGCAGCAATGCCGTGACGGCCGGTATCGACCTGCGCCGCCAGGTGATCCGCGACGGCGCCAGCTACCTCGATACGGGCAAGGTCAGCACCGACAGCAAGGCCTTCTTCGTGGAAGACGAGCTGGCCCTGGCCCAGGACCTGCGCCTGACGCTGGCCGGCCGTATCGACGACAACAGCGTGTTCGGCAACCACTTCTCGCCCAAGGGCTACCTGGTGTGGCAGGGCAGCGGTGCGCTGACCGTGAAGGGCGGCATCAGCAAGGCCTTCAAAGCGCCGGACTCCTACCAGCTGAGCAAGGAGTACCGCATTGTCAGCTGCGGCGGCAGCTGCTTCCTGTCCGGCGACCCGGACCTGTCGCCGGAAACCAGCACCAACTACGAAGCGGGCTTCGAGATCCACCGGAAAGGCTGGGACCTGACCGCCGTGCTGTTCAAGAACGATGTGGACGACATGATCGTGGCCACCTACGATCCGGCCAGGAACGCGCGCCGCTGGGTCAACGTGGCGCAGGCCAAGACCAAGGGCCTGGAGCTGGAAGCCAGCGTGCAGCTGCATCCCGCGCTTACCCTGTCGGGCAACTTCACCCACCTGAAGGCCGACTACATCAACGAGAAGGGCGTCACCACGGTGCTGGACAACCGTCCGGAAAACAGCGGGCGCATCGGCCTGGCCTACACCGTGCTGCCGGGCGTGCAGGCGTCGCTGGCGGCGCACTACACGGGCAAGCAGTACTACTCCAGCAAGGAGCTGCCGGGCTACACGCGCTACGACCTGGGCCTGTCGGCCAAGCTGGACAAGCACTGGACCCTGCGCAGCGGCGTGAAGAACCTCGGCAATGTCGATCTGTCCGAGAAGAGCAAGGACTTCGCCTTTGCTGAACTGGGCCGCAATTACTACCTGAGCGCCACCTACGGCTTCTGACGCTGGCGCTGCCCCCCGGCGCGCGCCGCGCATTCCCAATATGATCCTGTTCCTGCTACTTGATATCGCCGGCTGCTGCCTGCTCTACCTGAGCCACCGCCACCAGGGCTGGCTGGCGCAACCGGTCGGCCCGCTGGGGGCCGCCACCGGCGCCCTGGCGCTGCTGCTGGCGCTGGCCGCCGCCTGGGCCGTGCTGTCGCCGCTGGCGGCGGTGTTCGCCTGGACCGTGGCCAGCATGCTGGTCTTCAGCCTGCTGCCCTTCGCCTCACTGTTGAAAGGAAAAGCATGAGCGCCCCGCCGCATGGCAAACCGCCCGCCATCCGCCCCGACTGGTGGAGCAAGACCTTTGCCGGCGCCGTGCTGGGCGGCGCGCTGGCGCTGGCCCTGGCCGGACTGTTCGCCTGGCTTGGGCCGGGCGGCATCGATGCGCGCGAGAAGGCGCAATTCGTCATGTGGAGCATGGCGCCGTTGTGGATGATCGTGTTTTCCACGGTCTACCTGTTCCGCAGCGGCCTGCGCGCCATCCTGTGGCTGGGCGGCGCCAATGCTGCGGCCTACGCCCTGCTGTTCTACGTGCGGGGGTGAACGATGAAAATCCGTAGCGATATCCTGCGCGTCTACCAGGCGCTGCATACCTGGACCGGCATCTGCGCCGGTATCCTGCTGTTTATCGGCTTCTTCGGCGGCGCGCTGACCATGTTCAAGCAGCCGCTCGAGCGCTGGGCCAGCGCGCCGTCGGCCCCGCTCGCGGCGCTGGCGCCGCAGCAGATGGACCGCGTGGTGGCGCAGGTGCTGGCACAGCACCCGGCGGCGCGCCAGGAATTCACCCTGCATGTGCAGCGCAACGAAGCCAACCCGGCGCCCGTTACCTGGAGCGCCGGCGAAGGCGGGCGAGAGCTGCAGCTGGACGCCATGCGCTGGCAGGCCACGCTGGGCGCGGACGGCGCGCTGCAGGCGCAGGAGTTGCGGCCCTCGCTGTTTGGCGAAATGGTCGACATGCTGCACCGTACCGGCGGCATCCCGGGCCACCTGGGCGACGAATACCTTGGCGTCTACGTGATGGGCGTGGCGGGCGTGCTGTACTTCCTGGCGCTGGTGTCGGGCGTGGTCCTGTTGCTGCCGACGCTGGTGAAGGATTTCTTCGCCCTGCGCCAGGGCCGGAACCGCAAACGTTTCTGGCTCGACGCCCACAACGTGATCGGCATTGCCAGCCTGCCGTTCCACATCGTAATCAGCTTGACGGTGATCGTGTTCGCCTTCCACGACCAGTTCTACGACGGCTTGCAGCAAATGGTGTACGGCGAGCGCAAGATGTGGGTGCGCCCGGCCGGCGCACCGGGGCCGGGCGACGTCAGCCAGCTGATGCCGGCCAGCGCGCTGCTGCAGCGCGTGCAGCAGGAAGCGCCCGGCTTCGCGGTGACGGAACTGCTGTACATGGACGTGGAGGGCAAGCGCCCGCTGGTGCGCGCCGGGGTGGCGCATGACGCCTACGCGGTGCGCGGCGCGCAGTCAGGCTATGTGCTGCTTGATCCGTATAGCGGCCAGGTGCTGAACACCAGCATGCTGCCGACCAAAAGCGATACCTGGAGCAGCATCGTGGCGCCGTTCTTCTCGCTGCACTTCGGCAGCTATGGCGGCGACTGGATGCGCTGGGTCTACTTCGTGTTCGGCCTGGCGGGCGCCTTCCTGTTCTACAGCGGCAACCTGCTGTGGGTGGAGAAGCGCCGCAAGAACCAGTTGCGCGGGCAGGACGCCTTGCCGCCACAGCCGCGCCGCACGCTGCTGCTGGCGGCGGCCACGGTCGGCGTCTGCCTCGGCAGCGTGGCCGGGGTGGCGGGCGCGCTACTGGCGGCCAAGTGGCTGCATGCCGGCGCCGCCAACCTGAACGCCACGCTGATGGCGGCCTACTACAGCGTGTTCCTGGCTTGCGTGGCGTGGGCCTTCTGGCGCGGCGCGGCGCGCGCCGGGGCGGAGTTGCTGGCGCTGTGCGCGCTGCTGGGGCTGGCCATTCCGCTGACGTCGCTGCTGGCGCTGGGGTTCCCGGCGCTGGGCATGTGGGCCCATGGCAGCCTGGGTGCGGTGGCGGTCGACCTGGCCGCGCTGGTGCTGGCACTGCTGCTGGCCTGGGGCGCGCGCCTGGCGCATCGCCGTGCGCGCAGCGGGCCGGGTGACAGCGTCTGGTCCGCTGCTGCCGCTAGCGGCGCGGCGGCTCGCGCCGCCGTGGCGCCAGCGCCGCCAGTGGCCGCTGGCGCGCCAGGCGTGGCGCCTGCGCCCACCGGTGCGGCAGCGGCGGGCGACGGTCAGGCGTAGCGCAGCTCAAAATTCCACCCACTCGCCGGCGTTGTCGCGCACCACGTTGGCCTTGGCTTTGGCGCGCGGCGGGATGCTGTGCTGCGCCGGCGCCGGTTGCGGCAGGGCGGTGCGGGCGGCCGGCTTGGCGGCCGATGCCGGGCGCGCCGCAGCGGCCGCTGCGCGGGTGCGGGCGGGCGCCTGGGCCGGCGCTTGCGGCGCCGCTGCCATGGTGATGGCGGAGCTGGTCGCCGCCTTGTGCAGGGTGAACACCGCCACCAGTTCCGACAGCTGGCCGGCCTGGCTCTGCAGCGATTCGGCGGCCGCCGCCGCTTCCTCCACCAGGGCCGCGTTCTGCTGCGTCACATGGTCCATTTCCGTGATCGCCGTGTTGATCTGGTCGATGCCGGTCGACTGCTCGTTGCTGGCGGCCGAGATCTCGGCCATGATGTCGCTCACGCTGGCGATGCTGGCCACCACTTCATCCATGGTGCGGCCGGCCTGGTCCACCAGCTTGCTGCCGGTTTCGGCGCAGGTCACCGAATTCTCGATCAGGGCCTTGATTTCCTTGGCCGCGTCGGCCGAGCGGTGCGCCAGGGTGCGCACTTCGTTGGCCACCACGGCGAAGCCGCGCCCCTGGTCGCCGGCGCGCGCCGCTTCCACGGCGGCATTCAGGGCCAGGATATTGGTCTGGAAGGCGATGCCGTCGATCACGGAGATGATGTCGACCACGCGCCGCGACGCTTCATTGATGGCGCCCATGGTGTCGACCACCTGTGCCACCACGGCGCCGCCGCGCGTCGCCACTTCGGAGGCGGTAGTCGCCAGCTGGTTGGCCTGGCGCGCGTTGTCGGCATTCTGGCGCACGGTGGACGTCAGTTCTTCCATCGACGAGGCGGTTTCCTCCAGCGAGCCAGCCTGCTGCTCGGTGCGGCTCGACAGGTCCTGGTTGCCGACGGCGATCTGCTGGGTGGCGGTGGCGATGGTTTCGGTGCCGGCGCGCACCTGGCCCACGATGTTGGCCAGGCTGTCGCGCATGCGGCTCAGGGCGAACAGCATGCTCGAATTGTCGTTCGGCTTGGTGCGGATATCGACCGACAGGTCGCCCTCGGCGATGCGGCTGGCGATGGCTGCCGCCTCCGCCGGTTCGCCGCCCAGCTGGCGCTGCAGCGAACGGGTGATCCAGGCGCCCAGGCCCAGGCCCATCATCGCGCTGCCGATCACCAGCATGATCATGAAGCTGCGGCTCGACTCATACATCGCGGCGCCGGCCTTGGCCGCGTCCTCGGCATTCTTTTCCTTCATCTTGGCCAGTTCGGTCATGCGGTCGTCCACCACGTTGGCCTTCTTGGCCATGCTGTTCATGACGAAGTTGGCCAGTTCATTGTTTTCCTGCAGCGGCTGGCTCTTGACGCGTTGCACGAGCTGCTGCACGTCGGCGTCATAAGCAGCGAGATCGCGATGCAGCTGGGCCAGCGCGGCCCGCCCGGTCGGGGTATAGAATCGCTTGTCCGCTTCCGCCAGGTAGTTGCGCAGCTCGGCGCGGCGCTGTTCGACACGGCCCAGGTGGGTGGCGCGGTCGGCCTCGCTGGAGGACAGCAGCACGCTGCGCATGGCGCGGCCGATGTAGATCAGGCTGATGTTGGCTTCCTTGATATTGGACAGGCCGAGCAGTTCCTGCTCGTACATGCGCTCGTTCATGTCATGGATCTTGCCCATATTGACAATGCCGATGCCGGCCACGACGGCGCCGCTCAGGGCGATGGCGATAAAGCTCAGTAGCAGGCGGGTGCCGACTTTCATTTGATTCAGTTTCATGATGATTTCTCCACGGAATTGGGTTCAGGCCGCCAGCGGGAGCTGGGCGGAAGCAGTGACATCGGCAAGCAGCGTGGACAGGTCAGCCAGCTGCAGCAAGCGCTCGTCCACAGTAGCGATGCCGGTCAGGTAGTCGTGGCGGAAATTAGGGCCGCTTGGCGGCGGCGGTTTGATCTGTTCGGCGTTCAGGCTGACCACGTCGGACACGCTGTCCACCACGACGCCGACCTGCTGCCCCTGCACGGCCAGCACGATCACCACGGTGAAGTCGGTGTAGCTGGCGTCGCTCATGCCCAGCTTCAGGCGCAGGTCGACGATCGGGATGATCAGGCCGCGCAGGTTGACCACGCCTTTCAGGTAGGCCGGCGCATTGGCCAGGCGCGTCACGGCGCTGTAACCGCGCAATTCGCGCACCGCCAGGATATCGATGCCAAATTCCTCGGCGCCGAGGCGGAAAGCGAGTACTTCGGCGGGTTCGTTCTGCTGGGCCATGGTTGTCCTCGTCGGGTGGGCGAGCAATGGCAATCCGGCAATGGAAGCAGCTCGCGAACAGTCAATATGGGAATGCAAGTACCGGCGGAGGCGGGGCCGATAGGCGCTGCGCTGTAGGGCCCAACAGGAAGTTGGGCAGCGGCAACAGATTCAATTCTAGTCCGCAAAACCCTTAGGAAATCCTCCAATTGTCACAGTGGACGAAATCCCACAATGACAATTGGTCAAGTCAATGCAGGAAGTGCAGCACGGCGTCCAGGTAGGCCTGCGGCAGCTCGACATTGGGCAGGTGCACGCTGGGCAGGGTGAGCAGGCGCGCGCCGGGAATGGCGGCCGCCAGTTCGGCGCCGTGCCGGGCCGAGGTCACCGTATCGTCGGCGCCGGCAATCACCAGGGTGGGCGCCTCGATCAGGCGCGCGCTGCGGCGCAGGTCGGCGTCGCGCACGGCGGCCAGCGCGCCGGCCAGGCCCTGCCGCTCGGTCGCCAGCAGCATGGCGCGGAAATGTGCGATGACCGGGCCGCCGGCCTGCAGCATGGCGGGCGGGAACCAGCGCCCCAGGAAGCCTTCGGCAATCTGGCGCATGTCGGGCGCCGCGCGCACGGCGGCGATCTGCTGGTCGAAGCCGTCCGGCCCCAGGCTGGCGGCGGTATTGGACAGGACCAGGCGCGCGATGCGCTGCGGCGCGTGGATCGCCAGCCACTGGCCGATAAAGCCGCCCAGCGACAGGCCGAGGAAGTGGGCGCGCCCGATGCGCAGCGCATCCATCAGCTCCAGCACGTCGCGCCCCATGCGGTCGAGCGAGTAGTCGCCAGGCGGCACGCCGGAGGCGCCGTGGCCGCGCGTGTCGAAGCGCAGCACGCGGAAGTGCTGCGCCAGCGCTTGCGCGGTGCCATCCCACATGTGGTAGCTGGTGCCGATGGAATTGGACAGGATCAGGACGGGCAGGTGCTGCGCGCCGTCGCAACGGTAGGCGATGCGCACGTTGTCGCCGGTGGTGATATGCATGGTGTGCTTCCTTTCGGTGGGTGTCGATGGAAGCCATGGTAGGTGCGCGGCGGGCGGAAATATATTATAAAGTCCGGCATATCTTTGTAAGGAATGCTGACAATGACCGCTTTCACCCTGCACGACCTGCAATGCTTCGACGCCGTGGCCCGCAGCGGCGGCTTCCAGGCCGCCGCCGAGCTGCTGCACCGCTCGCATCCGGCCGTGCATGCGGCCGTCACGCGCCTGGAACGGCAGCTTGGCCTGCAGCTGCTGGACCGCAGCGGCTACCGCGTGGCGCTGACGGCCGCCGGCCAGTCCTTCCACCGCAAGGCGCAGACCACGCTGGCGCAGCTGGCGGGGCTGCAGGTGCATGCCCAGCAGCTGGCCATGGGCGAGGAGGATGAGCTGCGCGTGGTGATCGGCGATATCTGCCCGCAGCGCGAGGTGCTGGCCACGCTGGCCGGCTTCTTCCGCCGCCACCCGCGCACCCGCCTGCACGTGCAGGTGGAAGCGGTGAGCGGGCCGGTGGAGCGCCTGCTGGCGGGCGACGCGGATCTGATCGTGCACGCGGTGGACAAGGGCGACGCGCGCCTGGAGTGGATCGACCTGGCGAAAATTCCCTTCGTGCCGGTGGCGGCGCCCGGCTTCCTGCCGTTCGCGCCGACGCGCATGCTGCGTCCGGCCCAGCTGCGCGAGCACACCCAGTGCATCATCCGCGACACGGCGGCGCGCCCGGGGCGCAGCTATTTCATGGTGGAGGGGGCGCCGCAATGCTCGGTGCCGGACCAGCTGATGAAGAAGGAGGTGATCCTGCAGGGGCTGGCCTGGGGCCATCTGCCGCGCTTCCTGGTGCAGCGCGAACTGGAGGAGGGCAGCCTGCTGTCGCTGGCCGGGCGCCATATGCCCGGCAGCGTGCAGGAACTGGTGGCGGCGCGCCGCAGCGACCGGCCGCACGGGCCGGTCGCGCAGGAACTATGGCAGTTCCTTAGTAGCTCGCAATCGCGGCCGGCTGGCCGGCCTTGAAGTTGAAGATGGTGACCGGCGAAGACTTCATGTCGCCCTTGGCGTCGAAGGCGTAGGTGCCCGACACGCCCTTGTAGCTGCTGGCGGCGATGTCGGCGCCGACCTTGGCCGGGTCGATCGTGTTCAGCTTCTGCATCGATGCGGCGTACATCAGCACCGCGTCGTAGTAGGCCGAGGCGTACACGTCCGGCTCGGCCTTGAAGCGCTGCTTGAACTTGGCCTTGAAGGCCGGGCCGGCAGCGGCTTTCTCCAGCAGCGCGCCGCCCTGGGCGCACAGCACGTTGTCGCCCACCGCGTCGCCGCCCAGCTTGCCCATTTCGGCGGTGCAGATGGTGTCGCCGCCCAGCAGCTTGGCCTGGATGCCGAGCTGCTTCATCTGGCGCGCCATCGGTGCGCCCTGCGGCGCGTAGCCGCCGAAGAATACCGCCTGCACATTCTTCGATTTCAGCTTGGTCAGGATGGCGGTGAAGTCGACCGCCTTGTCGGTGGTGTATTCGTGGCCGGCCACCTGCAGGCCGGAGCTGCGCGCCTGCTTCTTGAATTCTTCCGCCAGGCCCTGGCCGAACGCGGTGCGGTCGTCGATCACGGCCACGTTCTTCACCTTCAGCTCATTGGCGGCATAGAGCGCCATCTTGGAGCCGAGCTGGGTGTCGCTGGCGTTGATGCGGAAGATTCCCTTGTAACCTTGTTGCGTTAACTTCGGGTTGGTGGCCACCGGCGCGATCAGGGCGCCGGCTTCGTTGTAGATGCGCGAGGCCGGGATGGCGACGCCGGAGTTGTACGGGCCGACCACGTATTTGACGCCGGCATCGACCAGCTTCTGCGCGGCGGAGACGCCGGCTTTCGGGTCGCCCTGGTCGTCTTCCGACATCAGTTCGAACTTGACCTTCTTGCCGCCGACCGTGATCGGCTTGGCGTTCAGCTCTTCCACCGCCAGGCGGGCGCCATTCTCATTGTCCTTGCCGGAGAACGCTTGCGCGCCGGACAGCGGGCCGCTGTGGCCGATCTTTACTACCAGGTCCTGCGCGCAGGCGCTTGCTGCCATGGCCATCAGCGCCATTGCGCCTGCCGAGTGCTTCAGCTTCATTCGGGGTCTCCCTTTGTTTGTAGATGGCGTGATTATCCACAACTTTGGGAATGGGGCAAGCCGGGCGTCCGGCGCGCGGCGGCGCAGCGGGCGAGAATCGCGTTAATGCGCTCGATCAGGCCCTGGTCCCGCTCGTGTGCAATGGCGAAGTACTGGTGGTTCTCCACCTGCACCGGTTTCGGCAGCACGGCCAGGCGCAGCGACGCCGGCAGGCCCAGTTCGCGCGCCAGCGGCGCGGCGATGGCCAGCAGTTCGGCCTGCAGCTCGGCCGCGCTGCGCCCGCTGGGCTGGAAGAACAGCACCGCGTCCACCCGCTGCAGCAGCAGGCGGCGCACGCGCAGGGCGCGCGAGGACGGGTCGTCCGCCACCTGGAACAGTTTGCCGCGCGCCTGCTCGAAGTCCTCGCCATAGCCGTAGCCGCGCACGGCGCCGACGGTCTTGCCGCGCAGGTCGGCCAGGCTGTCGAAGTTGAAGGTGCGGTCGCTGCGCGTCGCCAGCCATAAGGTATTGCTGAGCGCCGGCGCGCTGTAGCGCAGTGCGGCCTGGCGCGCCTCGTTCAGCGGCAGGCCGAACACCAGCCCTTCGCCGCTGCGCGCGCTGCGCTCCACGCGCGGCCATGGATAGCGCCGGATCTCGAAGCGTACGCCCAGGCCCTGTTCCAGCAGCGCGAACAGCTTGAGCTGGCGCGCCGGCAAGGGGCGCGCCTTGCCGTTTTCGTCGAGCGCCTGGCCCATGATCAGGGGCAGCACGGGCGGCAGCGCTGCGGGCGTGGCTGCGCCGCCCGGCAGGCCGGCCAGGGCCGCGGCTAGCACGGGGCAGTATCTCAGCAGGAGGCGCCGGGTGGGTGAGGGCATGATATTCACTTTAGCCCATCCCGGCGCTAATGCATCAGGCGGCGCGGCGCGGTTTGGCGAGGGCGGCTGGTCGTTGCTGGCGCGCAAGAGCGGCATTGATGCGGTCGATCAGGCCGTCATCCTTGCCTTTTGCGATGGCAAAGTATTGTTCGTTCTCCACTTGCACCGGGTGCGGCAGCACGCTCAGCGTCACCCCATAGGGCAGGCCAATGTCGCGCGCCAGCGGGGCGGCGAAGGCGCGCAGCTCGGCTTCCACTTCGGCCGCATTCTGCCAGCTGGGCTGGTAAAGCAGCACAGCGTCGACGCGTTTTAGCAACAGCCGCTGCAGGCGCGTGGCGCGCGAGGGGATCTCTTCCTCGACCCGGAACAGTTTATTGCGGGCCTGCTCGAAGGGTTCGCCATAGCTGTAGCCGCGCACGGCGCCGATGGTCTTGCCCTTCAGGTCGGCCAGCGATGCAAACGGGAAGGTGGCGTCGCTGCGCGTGACCAGCCACAGCGTGTTGCGCATGGCCGGTTCGCTGAAGCGCAGTTCGCGTTCAAGCTCCGGCGTCTTGGGCAGGCCGAACACCAGGCCGGCCCCGTGGCGCGCATTGCGCTCGGCGCGCGCCCACGGGTATCTGCGCACCTCGAACTCGACGCCGAGTTCCTGCTGCAGGTAGTCGAACAGTTTCTGTTGCCACGCGCGCAACGGTTTGACCTTGCCGCTTTCGTCCAGCGCTTCGCCGACGATGAGGGTGACCGGTTGCTGGGCCTTGGCACGCGGCGGACAGCCAAGCGCGCCGGCCAGCAGCAGGGCAGTGGTGCGCAGCAGGCGGCGGCGGGGCAGCGAAGTCATGCCGCCGATTATGCAGAGGTCTGGCGCGCGCGGCCAGTGCCAGGCCTGCCGGGTAGTGCGTGTGAGCAACATAATGTTTGCGATCAGGCATTGTTGTCGATTTGGCTGCCGGGCGGCGGCGGGTTGCCGTCGGCTGCGCCGGCGTCGGTCTTGGGCGATGCCGGGCCCGTGCCTGCCGTCCGGCCAGCCTGCGCGCGGCCGCCGGGTGCGCCGGCACCGGGCTGGGTGCCGCTGCCGGTGTTGCGGCCGGGGGCGGCGTCGGGCGGGCGCGGCACGGGGCGCGACTGGGCGGGGGCCACCGGCGGCGTGGCCGGCACCGCAACGGGCGGCGCGACGCGCTCGG
>NZ_JAYSCO010000061.1:0-33644 GCF_041914865.1 Pseudoduganella sp.
CATTTGTGCGCCTTTTGTCCGTTTGTCAGACCTGACCCCGATTTTATTTGGCGGCGAGGTTGTTGACGCTGCTGTTCGGGCGCAGCAGGGCGAAGCGGTGGATCATTTCGCCGGCGTGGGTCTTGAAGCGGGCCATTTCGGCGGCCGTCAGCGGGGCTTGCGCCTGGATGTTGAGCTTGTTCGGGTCTTTGGCTTCACCGCCGACACGGAACTCGTAGTGCAGGTGGGCGCCGGTGGACCAGCCGGTGGAGCCGACGTAGCCAATCACATCGCCCTGGCTGACCTTGGTGCCCTTGCGGATGCCATTGCCAAAGCGGCTCATGTGCGCATAGGCGGTGGAATAGTTGGCCCAGTGCTTGATCACTACGACATTGCCGTAGCCGCCTTGCACGCCGGCGAAGTCGATCACACCGTCACCGGCGGCGCGGATCGGGGTGCCGGTGGGGGCGGCGAAGTCGGTGCCTTTGTGCTGCTTCCATTTGCCGGCAATCGGGTGCGTGCGCATGCCGAAGCCGGAGGAAATACGCGAGAACTCGAGCGGCGATTTGAGGAAGGCTTTCTTCAGCGATTTGCCGTCGAAGCTGTAGTAGCCGCCGCCCGATTTGGTCAGCGGGTCTTCGAACCAGACGCTCTGGTAGGTGGTGCCTTTGTTGGTGAATTCGCCCGCCAGGATGCGGCCGGCGCGCACGAATTCGCCGTCCTGCCAGAAGGTTTCGTACACCACGTTGAAGCGGTCGCCGCGCTTCAGGTCGGAGCGGAAGTCGATGTTGGTCGAGAACATCTCGATGATCTGCGCCACGATGGAGTCGGGCAGGCTGCTGCCGTCCGAGCTGGAGTCGGTGGCGGCGTACAGGGTGGTGGTGATTTCCCGGGCGCGCATCTCGACGCGGCGCTCCAGTTTCGCGGCCACTTCTTCGGCCGTGAAGGTGTCACCGGCGCGGGTGACCATAATATTCTTGACGGGATTGTCTTTGCCGTCCACAACGGTGGCCTTCAGCCACAGCAGGTTGCCGTTTTCGTCGGTCTGCGCCTGCACGCGTTTGCCGCTGCGCAGCTGCATGATGGCGCGCGCGGTCTTGTCTTTCTTGATGAATTCTTCAGCAGCGTCGTCTTCCACGCCCAAACGGTTCAGCAGCGTGGCGAGGGTGTCGCCGGCGCGGATCTTTTCTTCGTGAACGTATTTCTGGGTGGCTTCTTGCTGCTGCAGGGCGGTGATCTGCGAGGACAGGTCGGGTAGCTGGATATCCTGGGCAATGGTCGTTACGGGCAGGTCGCTCGCATCGGGGGCGAGCGGGGCCACGCCAGCTGCACCAAAAGCGCATACGGCGAGGAAGAGTGCCGATGCGCTGATGATCCGGGCTTTTCGCGTCGAACCTAGCAGATTGTACAAGCGTGAGCTTGTGAACTTGTTTATAGGGTTCATGCAATCAGTTAAAATTTGCCGCTTGAACTTTTAGGATTCTTGGTATTTTGTTCTAAGTTGTTGATTTAATTCGATTTCATCGGGCAAGATTGATGGGATCGGGCATTATAGCAAAGTCCTGAGCCGTGCCAACAATTTGAGAGAATCTCGCGAAATATGAATACAGACAACAAGATCCTGCCGCTGAGCGACGGCGTGCAGGAAGCCCTCGCCATCACCAAACGCGGTGTCGACGAGCTCATTATCGAAAGCGAATTCGCTCAAAAACTGGCGCGCTCGGAAAAGACCGGTGTGCCGCTGCGTATCAAGCTGGGCCTGGACCCAACGGCGCCGGACCTGCACCTGGGCCACACCGTGGTGCTGAACAAGATGCGCCAGCTGCAGAACCTGGGCCACCAGGTGATTTTCCTGATCGGCGATTTCACCTCCATGATCGGCGACCCGTCCGGCCGCAATGTGACCCGTCCGCCGCTGACCCGCGAGCAGATCGAGCTCAACGCGCAGACTTACTTCAAGCAAGCATCGCTGGTACTCGATGCGGCCAAAACCGAAATCCGCTACAACTCCGAGTGGTGCGACCCGCTGGGCGCGCGCGGCATGATCCAGCTGTCCTCGCGCTACACCGTGGCCCGCATGATGGAACGTGATGACTTTTCCAAGCGTTTCAAGAACGGCACGCCAATTTCCGTACATGAGTTCCTGTACCCGCTGATGCAGGGCTACGATTCGGTGGCGCTGAAGGCGGACCTGGAACTGGGCGGTACCGACCAGAAGTTCAACCTGCTGGTGGGCCGCGAGTTGCAAAAGGATTACGGCCAGGAGCAGCAGTGCATCCTGACCATGCCGCTGCTGGAAGGCCTGGACGGCGTGGAAAAGATGTCCAAGTCGAAGAACAACTATATTGGCATCACCGAACCGGCCAACACCATGTTCGCCAAGGTAATGTCGATTTCGGACGTGATGATGTGGCGCTACTACGACCTGCTGTCGTGGCAGTCGATCGAGCACATCGCCGGCCTGAAGAAGGCAATCGAGGGCGGCGCCAACCCGCGCGACGCCAAGGTGGCGCTGGCGCAGGAGATCGTCGAGCGCTTCCATTCGCGCCAGGCGGCGGAAGATGCGCTGGCGGACTTCGTCAACCGTTCCAAGGGCGGCATTCCGGACGATGTGCCGGAAGTGGCGCTGGCGGGCGCGCCGGTCGGCATCGGCCAGCTGCTGAAGCAGGCCAACCTGTGCGCCTCCACCTCCGAGGCGCTGCGCATGATCGACCAGGGCGGTGTGCGCATCGACGGCACCGTTATTTCCGATAAGGCATTGAAAGTTGAAGCCGGAACCTTTGTGCTGCAAGTCGGCAAGCGCAAGTTTGCCAAAGTGACCCTGTCGGCATGATCGGGCTGCTGCAGCGCGTGACCTCGGCCAAGGTGGTGGTCGAGGGCGAGACCACCGGCGCCATCGACGCCGGACTGATGGTGCTGGTGTGCGCGGAGAAGGGCGATACGGAGAAGGAGGCGGACCAGCTGCTGGCCAAACTCCTTTCGTATCGCGTGTTTTCCGACGATGCTGGCAAAATGAACAAGTCCGTGACGGATGTTGCGGGCGGCTTGCTGCTGGTGCCGCAGTTCACCCTGGCTGCCGATACTAACTCGGGCACGCGCCCGTCGTTCAGCCCGGCGGCAGCGCCGGCGGATGGCAAGCGCCTGTTCGATTACTTTGTGGCCCAGGCGCGTACGAAGCACCCGGTCGTTGGCACGGGCGTGTTCGGGGCGGATATGAAGGTGTCGCTGACCAATGATGGGCCGGTGACGTTTTGGTTGCAGGTGAATCCTAAGGCTTGAAAACCTGGGTTCACGGTTTCGCGGTGGGGAGAATACGATGAAAATCTGGAGCGATTCCTTCAAAGACGGCGCCGCCATCCCCGGCGAGTTCGCCTTCGCGGTACGCGACGCGGCCACCAGGGTGCGCCTGTCGGCCAACAAGAACCCGCACCTGGCCTGGTCCGACGTCCCCAGCGGCACCGAATCCCTGGTCCTGCTCTGCATCGACGGCGACGCCCCCACCGACGGCAGCAACGTCAACAAGGAAGGCGCCACGCTGCCGGCCTCCATGCCGCGCGCCGACTTCTTCCACTGGTCGCTGATCGACATCCCGCCCAGCCGCAGCAGCATCGCCGCCGGCGAGTTCTCGCACGAAGTCACGCCCAAAGGCAAGCCCGCCACCCTGGCCGCGCCCCTGCGCCACGGCATCAACGACTACACCGGCTGGTTTGCAGGCGACCCGGACATGGCCGGCGACTATTACGGCTACGACGGCCCATGCCCGCCATGGAACGACGAGCGTACCCACAACTACGTTTTCCGCCTGTACGCGCTGGATATCCCGCGCCTGGGGCTGGAAGGCCGCTTCACCTGCCAGGACGTGCTGCAAGCCATCCACGGCCACATCCTCGACGAGGCGCAGGTGATCGGCACCTACTCGCTGTTTGAATGACAAAAATCCTGCTGATCCGCCACGGCGAAACCGCGTGGAACGCCGTGCGCCGCCTGCAAGGCCACACCGACATCCCCCTCAGCCCCACCGGCGAACGCCAGGCCCAGGCCCTGGCGCGCGCGCTGGCGAAGGAACCGCTGGACGCCATCATCTCCAGCGACCTGGGACGCGCCGTCCAGACCGCCCAGGCGGTGGCTGCCCTGCACCCGCAAGTCCCGCTGCACACCGATGCCGGCCTGCGCGAGCGCGGCTACGGCGCCTTCGAAGGCCTGTTGTATACAGAGATCGCCGAACGCTACCCGATTGAGTTCGCCGAATGGCAGGCGCGCGACGTGGATGCCGTGATGCCGGCCGGCGAACGCGTGGCCGAAAGCTTCCGCCAGTTCTACCAGCGCTGCCAGGACGGCATCGCGCGCTGGGCGGAGAAATACCCGCAGCAGAACATCATGATCGTGGCCCATGGCGGCGTGCTGGAATGCGCCTACCGCGCCGCCAACGGCTTGACCCTGGATGGCCCGCGCGACTTCGCCATCCGCAACGCCACGGTCAACCGCTTCCGCATGGATGCGGGCGTGCTGGCGATGGAAAGCTGGGGCGAAGCCATCCACCTGGATGGCGCCCTCGACGAAATGCTGTGATTGATCGCCCAGGCTGAGCGCTCACCCCTTCGGTTTGGACAGGGCGCGCAGCTTGTTCAGGGCTTCGTTATCCAGGCTCTCCCGGTTCGCGATCAGCGCGTCCATGCGCTGTTGCGCAGCTTCGAGCCGGCCAACGATAGCTAGTGCTTGCGCGTGGGTCTCTTTGTCGCGGAACTCGACCAGACCGTCCTGCACGGTCATGTTTTCTCGATGGGCCTGCATGAATGAGACGAACTGGCGGTGCTGCGTCAACTGCATGCGTCCGGCTTCGCTATAGTCGCCGACAAAAGCGTACAAGCCAGCAATGGCGTCTTCGTACTTTTTCTTGAACTGCGGGATCTTCACCAGCGAACTTTGTGCGACCGTCTCCTCGCGCTCCTTCACTGCTGTATTCAACTGCATGACCGTGGACTCCAGGACTGATTCGGTCTTGTCGATAATGCTTGGCGCCTGGTCCAGATGTTGCTTGTCCGCCAGGTATGAAGGGCGCAGGAACTGCGCATAGTTAAGCCGTTTCAGTTCCGCGTCCTGCCGCTGGAAGATGCCCGTGTATTTTATGGCGAACTGGCCGTAAGCCTGGATAATGTGGTCCCACGGTGCAAACCCAATGGACCGGAGCGTGATCGTACGGCCGTCGTTCGCTTCGCGCGCCGCAATGAGATCCTTCTCCACTTGCTGCATGGCGTCGGCAGCCATGCCATTCAGGTGGCCGGCGAAGTCAACGGACCAGCGCCCGATCGCCTCCATGATTGCGGCTCTTAGCTTTGGCTGTAACGCGACATATTGTTTGATTGCCGGATGGTCGTCGATTCCGCGCAGCAGCCGCATTTCCTGGTCTGTGAAGTAATCGGTGCTCGCGGCGCCATTGGCCTTGGCCAAGTTGTTCAGCCTGCGCTTGCGGTAGATGGCATTGTTCATCTGGCGCTCCAACTGCGCGGCCAGGAGCGGTGGGATTTCCCGGGCGAGGACTGGGATGAGCCGTTTGGCAAATTCCTCGCGGGTTGCCTGGGCCCGGAACGCCGCCTCGAACTGCTGTTCAAAATCGTCGGGGGCAACGGGGCGGGGGTTGGTGAGAAACTCGAACAGATATTCGGCGTCGAGAATGGCCTGCAAATCCCGGGCGTAACTTGCTAGTTCGGCGCTGGCGTTGTTGCTGGTGGCGGTCTCGCCGGCGTGGGCCGTAACGGTGCCCGCAGTGGCGACGGCCAGCAGCAGGGCGTAGGACAGGGTTTTCAGTTTCATGGAGTAAAGCAGGGGGTATCTTTTTTAAATGCAAAGCTGGCAACGGCGGTTACCTTAGCACATGGACTGGCGTTACCGACAGCGTGGCACCCGACGAAAACCTTATATAAATCAAGCACGCAGGCACTGCAAAAAATAGTGCTTATATTTTGGGCAGCAGATCGGTTAAAATAGCCCCCTTTCCCAAGCAGCGTTACGGATTTAATAAGTGAAAATCGGACCCCACGAGCTCCGCAACAACGTCTTTGTCGCGCCCATGGCAGGTGTGACGGACCGCCCGTTCCGCCAGTTGTGCAAGGAACTGGGCGCGGGCTACGCCGTGTCCGAGATGGCCGCTTCCAACCCGCGCCTGTGGGCCAGCGAGAAGTCCTCGCGCCGCACCGACCACACCGGCGAGATGGAGCCGAAAGCCGTGCAGATCGCCGGCGCGGTGCCGGAAGAACTGGCCGATTGCGCCAAATTCAACGTCGACCGCGGCGCCCAGATCATCGATATCAATATGGGCTGCCCGGTGAAAAAGGTGTGCAACAACTGGTGCGGCTCCGCCCTGTTGCAGCACGAAGACCTGGTGCAGCGCATCCTGGAGGCGGTGGTGCCGGCCGTGAACGTGCCCGTCACCCTGAAGTTCCGCACCGGCTGGAACCGCGAAAACAAGAACGCCCTGCGCATCGCCCGCATCGCCGAACAAGCCGGCATCCAGATGCTGACGCTGCACGGCCGCACCCGCGCCGACGGTTATACCGGCGACGCCGAATACGACACCATTGCCGCCGTCAAAGCGGCAGTGAGCATCCCGGTGGTCGCCAACGGCGACATCACCACCCCTGAGAAGGCGCGTTTCGTGCTCGACAAGACCGGCGCCGACGCCGTGATGATCGGCCGCGCAGCCCAGGGGCGTCCATGGATCTTCCGCGAAATCGACCATTTCCTGCGCACCGGCGAGCACCTGCCGCCGCCGCTGGTGGCCGAAGTGCGCAAGCTGATGGATGAACACCTGCAGGCCCACTACGCCTTCTACGGCGAATTCCTGGGCGTGCGCACCGCGCGCAAACACATTGGCTGGTATGTGCGCGACCTCCCGGGCGGGGAGGAATTCCGGCAGGAGATGAACCGCCTCGAGTCGACCGCAGAACAACTGCGCGCAGTCGACAGCTTCTTCGAATCCCAATGGAAGTACGGCGACCGGTTACAATACCGCCTCGCCGAAGAACCGCTGGCTGCGTAAAGCGCGCCGGCCTGGCACAAAATTTAGCAAGATCGATAATTAAAATGAGCAAAGAAAGCATTCAGGAAGTCGTCCAGAAAAGCCTGGAAGACTACTTCAACGACCTGGGCGAGCAGCAAGCATCGAACGTGTACGACATGGTAGTGATGACCGTTGAGCGTCCTATCCTGGAAGTGGTGATGGGCCGTGCCGACGGCAACCAGTCGCACGCCGCCCAGATGCTGGGTATTAATCGCAATACTTTGCGCAAGAAATTACAGGAACACGGCCTGCTCTAAGGCTGATTCCGCGTCCCGGTCCCTATTGGCCGCGACGGGCCGTGGGGCCGGTGGGTTTTGTACAGATTTCAACACAACCTTCCCCCCATAGCTATGATCAAACAAGCTCTCATCTCCGTATCCGACAAGACCGGCGTGCTGGATTTCGCCAAGGCCCTGTCGGCCATGGGCGTTAACATCCTGTCCACCGGCGGCACAGCGAAACTGCTGGCCGATAACGGCGTGCCGGTCACCGAAGTGGCCGACTACACCGGCTTCCCGGAAATGCTGGATGGCCGCGTCAAGACCCTGCACCCGAAAGTCCACGGCGGCATCCTGGCGCGCCGCGACTTCCCGGAGCACGTCGCCAAGCTGGAAGAGCACAGCATCCCGACCATCGACATGGTGGTGGTGAATCTGTACCCGTTCCAGGCGACCGTGGCCAAGGCCGAATGCTCGCTGGAAGACGCGATTGAGAACATCGACATCGGCGGCCCGGCCATGCTGCGCTCCGCCGCCAAGAACCACAAGGACGTGGTGGTGATCTGCGACCCGACCGACTACGGCGTGGTGCTGGCGGAAATGAAGGGCACCGACAACGCCCCTGGCTACGTGTCCTACGAAACCCGCTTCAACCTGGCCAAGAAGGTGTACGCCCACACCGCGCAGTACGACGGCGCCATCACCAACTACTTCTCAAGCCTGGGCCCGGACCGCAAGCACGAAACCCGCTCCGCCTACCCGGCAACCCTGAACGTGGCCTTCGAAAAAGTGCAGGACATGCGCTACGGCGAAAACCCGCACCAGTCGGCCGCCTTCTACCGCGACCTGGCGCCTGTCGCCGGCGCGCTGGCCAACTACCGCCAGCTGCAGGGCAAGGAACTGTCCTTCAACAATATCGCCGACGCTGACGCAGCGTGGGAATGCGTGAAGTCCATGGGCTCCACCGCCTGCGTGATCATCAAGCACGCCAACCCATGCGGCGTCGCCCTGGGCGCCACCGCACTGGAAGCCTACCAGCGCGCACTGAAGACCGACCCGACCTCCGCCTTCGGCGGCATCATCGCCTTCAACGTGGAAGTGGACGGCGCGGCTGCCACCGAACTGGCCAAGTTGTTCGTGGAAGTGCTGATCGCCCCATCGTTCACCGCCGAAGCGCGCCAGATCATGTCGGCCAAGCAGAACGTGCGCCTGCTGGAGATCCCGCTGGGCGACGGCGTGAACCCGATGGACTTCAAGCGCGTGGGGGGCGGCCTGCTGGTGCAGTCGGCCGACTCCAAGAACGTGCTGCAATCCGAGCTGCGCGTGGTGACCAAGCTGCAGCCAACCCAGCAGCAGCTGGCCGACCTGATGTTCGCCTGGCGCGTGGCCAAGTACGTGAAGTCGAACGCCATCGTCTTCTGCGGCGGCAACATGACGCTGGGCGTGGGCGCAGGCCAGATGTCCCGTATCGACTCCGCGCGCATCGCCTCGATCAAGGCGCAGAATGCCGGCCTGTCGCTGGCAGGTTCCGTGGTCGCCTCCGACGCCTTCTTCCCGTTCCGCGACGGCCTGGACGTGGTAGTTGACGCCGGCGCCACCTGCGTGATCCAGCCGGGCGGCTCCATGCGCGACCAGGAAGTGATCGACGCCGCCGACGAGCGCGGCGTAGTGATGCTGTACACCGGCACCCGCCACTTCCGCCACTAAGCACTAAACGCCAAGCAACTTTTGTCCACTGTGGGGTCAGGAAGAAAAGTGGACAATTTTTGGTTGTAGGCAAAAAATGTCCACTTCTGTTCCTGACCCCGAAGTGGACATGTACAATCCGGGAATGATTATTCTCGGCATCGACCCCGGCCTGCGCACCACTGGGTTTGGCGTTATCCAGAAGGTGGGCACCAAGCTGCGCTACATCGCCTCCGGCACCATCAAGAGCGGCGAGGGCGAGTTGCCTGAGCGTCTTAAAGTCATCCTCGACGGGGTGGCGCAAATCGCTGCCACCTATAGGCCCGATTGCGCTGCAATCGAAAAAGTCTTCGTCAACGTCAATCCGCAATCGACACTGCTGCTGGGCCAGGCCCGCGGCGCGGCGATTTGCGCCCTGGTCACGCACCAGCTCAAGGTCGCCGAATACTCCCCGACGCAACTGAAGCAAGCCGTGGTCGGCACCGGCCGCGCCACCAAGGCCCAGGTGCAGGACATGGTCGCGCGCCTGCTGGCGCTGCCCGGCCTGCCCGGCACCGACGCCGCCGATGCCCTCGGCATCGCCATCTGCCACGCCCACAGCCAGGCTACGCTGTCTGTCGTCAATACCGTCCATCCCGCCTTGTCCGGCCTGCGTATGAAGCGCGGCCGCCTGGTCGGCTAACCGCATCCAAAGGAAGAATATGATCGGTCGTCTTACCGGCATCCTGCTCGAAAAGAATCCCCCGCAACTGCTGGTAGACGTGCAGGGCGTCGGCTATGAAGTGGACGTGCCCATGTCCACCTTCTACAACCTGCCCGGCGTCGGCGAGAAGGTCAGCCTGTTCACCCACCTGACCATCCGCGAAGACGCGCACCTGCTGTTTGGCTTCGGCAATGCCGAAGAACGCGCCGTGTTCCGCCAGCTGATCAAGATCAGCGGCATCGGCGCCCGGACCGCGCTGTCGATCCTGTCCGGCCTCTCCATCGCCGACCTGGCGCAGGCGGTCACCCTGCAGGAGGCCGGGCGCTTGGTGAAGATCCCCGGCATCGGCAAGAAGACCGCCGAGCGCCTGCTGCTGGAACTGAAGGGCAAGCTGGGCGCCGACATTGGCGCCGGCGGCGCGCACCCGGTCCACGATTCGCAGGCCGACATCCTGAACGCCTTGCTGGCGCTGGGCTACTCCGACAAGGAGGCCACGCTGGCGCTGAAGTCCGTCCCCGCCGGCTCCACCGTTTCCGATGGCATCAAGCAGGCACTGAAAGCGCTGTCGAAGGGCTGATCCAGCCAGGCGGTTTCGTCTGCAGTTGGCTGCGTGAGACACTGCTGCAACGTCGGACGGAGATGAAAGGACGGTGGACAATCACCGACAGCGGTAAAACTGGTGGATGCATACATGAAGATTGCAAGGATTTGCGGTTCGGATGCTGCCGCATTGAATAGCACGGAGAACAACTTCACATCCTGCGAGGTCATGGACGTATCGCTGGTCGATGGGGAATTCCAGCTCGAGGTGCGCAGCGTCGAACCGTTCTCCAAGTCCTACGATGCCGACGAATCCATCGACGACGATACCGAAGCCTTCGGCGCCTGCCTGGACGGCGCCCTCGTCGGCAAGATCGAACTCGCCGCAAGCTGGAATGGCCTTGCCTCGATTGAGCATATCGTCGTCGCCCGCAGCCACCGCAAACACGGCGTCGCGACGGCGCTGATCGATTTTGCCAAGGAGTGGGCCGCCAGCAAAGGGCTCAAGGGCATTCGGCTGGAGACGCAAACCAATAATGTCCCTGCCTGCAAACTTTACCTGCGCAACGGCTTCAAAGTGGGAGGCCTGGACCGTTTTGTATATCGCACGCAGCCGCACGTGGCGCATGAAACGGCGCTGTATATGTACTGGCTTCCCGAGTAACTGCCCGACGCCGCACTTCGCATGTTCAAAATCTTCTCCCGCATCGCAGCTGCTTTATCCCGTCGCCTGGGCATTCGCGCCAGCACGCTGGAACTTCCTGGCGGCTTATCGCTCAAGCCTCCTTCGGACCTGGACCTGACTTTCCAGACGATTCCGGCGTATGACGAGCAGGAACAGGTCATCGCAAGGTGGCATGGCGACCAGCTCCAGTACTTTGTCAGTGTCAGCCGGCTGCCTGCCGGCTACCTGGATGCAGAGCCTTACCTGGCCGGGTTCGAGCGCGATTTGCGGCAGGCCTGGTCGGAACTGCTTGTCGGCCGCCAGTCAAGCTACAAAGCAAGGGGCGGCCTTCGTGGAACGGTTGTGGAATATTCCAAACCGGCCAAAGGCGACACGCCGGAAGTGACCCTGGTCATCCACTTTATCGCCGACGGGAAGGCGTCGTTCGTCGCAACCGCGACGCCGGTGGCGTCGGGTGCAGTGGCGCTGGTCTTCGACGAGACGGTGCGCATGCTGCAGTCTGCGGCGGTGGCGCGGCCGGATGCTGGTCCAGGGGAGATAACACGCGACGAAGACGAGCTGGTTGGTGCCTGGGTTTCCGAGGACAGCCTTCCAGACGGGAGAACGATTTCGTCAATGCTGGAGTTGAAGCGCGACCTGTCGTTCGATACCACGGTATCCATGCAGGGCACAGTCATCTTTTCAGCTACCGGCGTGTGGTCGAAGTACACGGATGATATTCACTGGACCTATCTCCATAGCTCGCCTGAGCTTCCGGCGGAAAAGCGGGAAGACGATGACCGGATCGTGTCGGTTACGGAATCCGCGCTGACGCTGAAATCCGCACTCTCAGGCCGGGAGCGGGTGCTAAGACGCGTCCAGGCCGGGAAATGTGCAGTGCTACGATGCCTGCATGATTGAATGGTCATCATCTCCTGAGTCGCGCATTCAAGCGCTGGAAGAAGAAAACAGACGCCTTCGCAGGGAGGTGGAATTCCTGCGCGGGCATCCGACGATTGCACGCGGCTTGAGGGGTGAGTCGCTGGTGGCGACGCTGGCTTCTGCGCGCTTCTCGCGGAGCGGTTCCGGACATGATCTCGAACTGCGGGGAGCGGAGCTTCTCATCGAGGTGAAGTACTCTTCACTCCTGCGCGTGGTTGACGATCGGGCGCTTCGCAGGTGGGCGTGGACAAAATTGTTCGGCGAGCTTGGCAACAAGCGCTACGACCGGCTTCTCCTGGTCGGTGACGCCGATCCCAGGTTTGCCGGACACTACGCCGACCCGACGTCGCCGTATGTGTTCTTTGACCTCCCGTATGATGCGGTCGTGGCGATGGCTGGGGGAATCAAACGCGGACGCGCTGGCGTAATCCACCTTACGTCGAATCCAACGTCCGTCAGGTCGGCGCGCGCACGTGCGCTTTTTTGCAGGTTCCAGGTCAGTGCCGATGAAGTCACATATCGCTATGGCTTGGTAACGCCATCGGAGACAAGGTTATGAAACGACTGTTAATGCTGCTTGTGTTCCTGTTCGCGGTGCCCGCCATGGCCACCTTGCCGCTGACGGCAACGCTGGAAGAAATGGCGCTGGGTGCTGACCATATCCTTGTCGCCAGGGTAATTGGCGTCGATATGGTGGATGCGGACGGAAAGCAGGTCATCGACCCGAAGGCGATGACTGGGCCGGGGTTGACCAATACGATACGCCTGAAGGTTTCGGTCGACAAAGTCCTGGTCTCCAATGCCACGCCGGTGCCGAAGCAGTTGATGGTGCCTTTGGATTCGTTGATGCACTTTAGCCTTGGCCAGATCCAGGAAGCGCACAAGGGTGACAGGCTGGAGCGCCTGCTCCTGCTGAAGGGGAAGCAATTTGAGCCCATCAAGCCTGGCGTTTTCTTTTGGCCTATCGCTGAAAAGGACGAGGCATTGCGGCTTCATCGAACTGCTAAAGGGAGGGTGGGAAATGAGCGGAAACAAAACGAAGGCCACTGAAGCCAGCGTTGCGGAGTACATTGCATCCCGCGCGAACGAGCAGCAGCAGCCCGACTGCCAGGAGCTGATCGCGCTGCTGGGCAAGCTGACCGGCGAGCCGGCGCAGATGTGGGGGCCGAGCATCGTGGGTTTTGGGGTGTACCGCTATACCTACGAGAGTGGGCGCAGCGGCGAGGCGCCGCTGGCGGGCTTCGCCATCCGTGGCCGCGAGCTGGTGGTCTACCTGTTCTGCGAGGACGAGGCGCAGGCGGCTTTGCTGGCGCGCATCGGCAAACACAGGATGACCAAGTCCTGCCTGTACTTCAAGCGCCTGGACGACCTGGACCGCGTGGTGCTGGAACAACTGGTGGCCAACTCCATCGCGCAGACGCGGGCGCGCTACGGCCAGGGCCCTATAATGGCGCCACATTAAATTTCAGGAACGTCGAATGTCCGTTGCCCCGCAGGCGCTGTCCCCGCACTCCCTCGCTACGCCACCGAGCATCCTCTGCCGCCAAAGCCTGGCGCTGGTCATGCTGGTGATTTGCGGCGTCATCAACTACCTGGACCGCGCCACGCTGGCCGTCGCCAATGAATATATCCGCGCCGACCTGGGCTTGTCGCTGGGCGAGATGGGCGTGCTGCTGTCGGCTTTCTCCTGGAGCTACGCGCTGTGCCAGCTGCCGGTGGGCGCGCTGGTGGACAAGATCGGGCCGCGCTGGCTGCTGGGCGCCGGGCTGGTGATCTGGTCGGTGGCGCAGGCGGCGGGCGGTTTCGCGGCGACGTTCGGCTATTTCGTGGTGGCGCGCATCGTGCTGGGGATCGGCGAGGCGCCGCAGTTCCCGTCGGCGGCGCGCGTGGTGAGCAACTGGTTCCCGCTGCGTTCGCGCGGCACGCCGACCGGCATCTATAACTCCGCTTCGCCGCTGGGCGTGGCGCTGGCGCCGCTGCTGCTGCCGCCGCTGATCGCGGCCACCAGCTGGCACTGGGCTTTCTTTGTCACCGGCGCCATGGGGCTGCTGGCGGCCGTGATGTGGGTGGGCCTGTACCGCGATCCGGTGAAGGCGCAGATGACGCCGGAGGAGCGCGCCTACCTGGAGGAGGGCGAGGGCGGCGCGGCGGCGCCGAAGACCAGCTTCGCGGCCTGGTGCGCGCTGTTCCGCTACCGCGTCACCTGGGGCATGATGCTGGGCTTCTTCGGCTCCGTGTACCTGAACTGGGTGTACCTGACCTGGCTGCCGGGCTACCTGCGCACGGAACGCAAGATGGACCTGGCCATGGCCGGCCTGGCGGCCGCGGTGCCTTTCCTGTGCGGTTTTGCCGGCGCGCTGATCGCGGGCTGGGCTTCCGACCGCATCACGCGCCATGCGGCGTCGCCGATTTCCGGCCGCCGCAACGCGGTGGTGATTGCCACGCTGGGCATGGTGGCGTTCACCATCCCGGCCGCGCTGGTGGAGAGCAATGTCGCTGCGGTGGCCTGCATCTCGGTCGTGATTTTCCTGGCCAACGCATCGTCGGCCTGCGCCTGGTCGCTCGCGACGGTGGCGGCGCCGCGCAGCCGCATCGCCTCGCTGGGCGCAATCCAGAATTTCGGCGGCTTCCTGGGCGGTGCGCTGGCGCCCATCCTCACCGGCTATATCGCGCAGGGCTGGTCGTTCGCGCCGGCCTTGCTGACCGGGGCGGGCATTGCCTTTGTCGGCGCCATGTCCTATCTCTTCCTGGTGACGCGGCCGATTCCGGAAGCGTAACTATTCGTGAGAATTGGGCGGGGGTCGGGCGGGTAGAATGCTGCTCGCTATGCACATTCGACCCTACCAAGCACAGGACTGGCAGGACATCTGCCGAGTCCACGACGCCGCCCGCAAATTCGAACTGGAAGCCAGCGGGCTGGCCGATGCTTTCCTGCCGCTGGAAGAAACCGGCGAAGCGGAGGGCTTGTTCGAGGCCACGCTGCTGGTGGCGGAAATCGACGGCGCGGTGGCCGGCTTCGCCGGCTATACCGAGGACGAGGTGACCTGGCTCTACGTCGATCCCGCCCGCTTCCGCCAGGGCATCGGCCGCGCGCTGGTCGAGGCCGTGCTGCGCGCTGCCGGCAAGCCGCTGGCGCTCGATGTGCTGACCGGGAACACGGCGGCCCTGGCCCTCTACCTCTCCGCCGGCTTCACCATTGTAGAAACCATCAGCGGCAAGCTGGCCGGCAACGAGCAGTTCGCTGCCTCGGCGCACGTGCTGCGCTCCGCTTAATTTTCATTAGGATTCATCTTGCTGGACAAATCGAATTACCTGGTCAAAGAACACGTTGGCGTCCTCAAACTCTCCGGCACCTACGACATTATCGACCCTGAAACCCAGGCCCAGATCGGCGTGGCGCAGGAACGCCTGGGCTTCCTGCTGCATGCGCTGCGCCTGGTGATCGACAAGCGCATCCTGCCGACCACGGTGGCGATCGCCGAGCAGGTCGACGGCCCCGCAGTCCTCACCATCAAGCGCGGTTTCACCTTGCTGCGTTCGCGCATCGACATCCTGGACCGTTCCGGCCAGGCCATTGGCTATTTCAAGTCCAAGCTGTTCAGCCTGGGCGGCGGCTTCTACGTGTACGACACGCGCGACCAGCTGGTGGCGGAAGTGAAGGGTGAGTGGAAGGGCTGGAACTTCAAGTTCATCGACGCCAACGGCCGGGAGATCGGCACCGTCAGCAAGAAGTGGGCGGGCTTCGGCAAGGAGCTGTTCACGTCGGCCGACAATTACATGATCGCGATCGCCGAAGGCGTCAAAGGCCAGGCCGGCCTGCTGCTGGCGGCAGGCCTGGCGATCGACATCGTGTTCAAGGAAGGCTAAGCCTTAGCCTGGCCGCAGGATGACCTTGCGGCATTCCTCTTCCTTGCGGTCGAAGATGCGGTAGCCTTCGGCCGCCTGCTCGAGCGGCAGGCGGTGGGTGATGATGGCTTCGGGCCGCAGCTTGCCCTGGCCGATCATCTCCAGCAGTTCCGGCATGAAGCGCTGCACATGGGTCTGGCCCATCTTGAAGGTGATGCCTTTGTCGAAGGCGTCGCCGAACAGGAAACCGTGGATGAAGCCGGCATACACGCCGGGCACGCTGACCGTGCCGCCGCGCCGCACGGCCGCAATGCACTGGCGCAGCGCGGCGCCGCTGCTGCCTTCCAGCTTGATGGCGGTGAGCGCGGTTTCCAGCGCGCTGCCCTTGGCTTCGAAGCCGATGGCGTCGATCACGCCATCCACGCCGCGCGCGGCCGTGTTGTCGATGATGTATTCGGCCGCATCGACATGGTCGAAATTGACCGGGATGGCGCCGTAGGCCTGGCGCGCGAAGTCGAGCCGGTAGCCGTTGTGGTCCACCATGAAGATCGTCTCCACGCCCAGCATGCGGGCGCAGGCGGCGGCCATCAGGCCGACCGGGCCGGCGCCATAGATGGCCAGGCTGTCGCCGGGACCGACGCCGGCGTTGAGCACGGCCTGGTAGCCGGTGGGCAGGATATCGCTCAGGAACAGCACCTGCTCATCGTCCAGCGCGTCCGGAATGCGGATCGGGCCGACGTTGGCCTTGGGCACCCGCACATACTCGGCCTGGCCACCCGGCATGCCGCCGTACAGGTGGGTATAACCGAACATGGCGGCGCCCGGCCGCAAGCTTTTCTTGTTCATGATGGCGCCGCGGTCGGGGTTGGTGGTTTCGCAGGCCGAGAACAGTTGGCGTTCGCAGAAGAAGCAGCTGCCGCAGGCGATGACGAAAGGCACCACCACGCGGTCGCCGCGCGACAGTGCGGTGACGCCGGGGCCGGCGTCTTCCACAATGCCCATGAATTCGTGGCCGAGGATGTCGCCTTCCTTCATGGCCGGCACCTTGCCACGGTAGAGGTGCAGGTCGGAGCCGCAGATGGCGGTGGCGGTAATGCGCAGGATGACGTCGTCCGCTGCCTGCAGGATGGGGTCGGGCATGGTGTCGACCTGGACATCATGGGCCGAGTGGTAGGTTAGTGCGCGCATGGTGGCCTCCATAAGGGTGCATGGCGCCAGTATGGCTGTCGTGGCAGCGCCGCCAAGCAGCGCGCGCGCCGTGTGGACGTGGGCTGCTGTCCTACACAGCGTCCGCTAGCGCAGGCTGTCGATGGCGCGCACCACCTCATCGGGCACGTCGCGCTGCAGGTAGTGGCCGGACTGTTCGAACGTTTCCACCTTGGGCGCGCCGGTCAGGCGCTGCCAGTCGCTGCGCAGGTGCGGCAGCACGGTGCCCTTGCCGCTGGTGAGCAGGCGCACCGGCGCCGCAATGGGCTGGCTGGCGTCGAGCGTTTCCAGGCAGACGGCCTGGTCGCGGAACTCGCGGCGCATGGTGCCGTTGGGCGTGAGCGTGTGGACGGTCTTGGCCAGGGCGGCCATGGCCGGCGCTTCCTGCTGCAAGGTTGCCAGGTGGCGCGGGTGGGTCGGGTCGAGCAGCACCATGCCCGCCACTTCGTTCGGGTAGAGGCGGGCGAACACGTACTGGTACAGGCCGCCCAGCGAGTGGCCGACCAGCAGGTAGGGCGGGGCAATGCCTTGCCGCTCCAGCAGCGCGTGCTGTTCGCGCGCGATGGTGCATGGGTCGCGCGGGCCGTCGACGGCGGCCTGGCCGCCATAGCCGGGACGGTCGAAGGCGAACACCGGGCCGCGCGCGGCCAGCCCGGGCAGGATCGGGTGCCAGGCGGACTGGCCGTCGCCCAGGCCGGCCTGCAGCACCACGGTGGGGGCGGCGCGCGCGTGGTGGCCGGCCAGGCCGGCGGCGGCGGCGAGCAGCAGCAGGTGGGGCAGGTAGCGCATGGCAGTCCTCGAATTGCTATTAAGTTAACATTTATTCTAGCAGGCCTGGATGCGACTGCGTACAATGCTGGGATGAGCATCCAGACCGACAATTTCACCGAACAACGCATCATCGATGCGGCACCGTCTTCGCCCAATGAGGAGGCGATCGAGCGCGCCTTGCGCCCCAAGCACCTGGATGAATACGTCGGCCAGGCCAAGATCCGCGACCAGCTGGAAATCTTCATTTCCGCCGCCCGCAAGCGGAGCGAGGCGCTCGACCACACTTTGCTGTTTGGCCCGCCGGGCCTGGGCAAGACCACGCTGGCCAACATCATCGCGCGCGAAATGGGCGTCAACCTGCGCCAGACTTCCGGCCCGGTGCTGGAGCGGCCGGGCGACCTGGCGGCGATCCTGACCAACCTGGAGGCGAACGACGTCCTGTTCATCGACGAGATCCACCGCCTGTCGCCGGTGGTCGAGGAAATCCTGTACCCGGCGCTGGAGGACTACCAGATCGACATCATGATCGGCGAGGGCCCGGCGGCGCGCAGCGTGAAGCTGGACCTGCAGCCGTTCACCCTGGTCGGCGCCACCACGCGCGCCGGCATGCTGACCAACCCGCTGCGCGACCGTTTCGGCATCGTGGCGCGGCTGGAGTTCTACACCACCGAAGAACTGGCGCGCATCGTGACCCGCAGCGCGGCCCTGCTGAAGGCCAATATCGACGACGGCGGCGCGCTGGAAATCGCGCGCCGCGCGCGCGGCACGCCGCGTATCGCCAACCGCCTGCTGCGCCGCGTGCGCGACTACGCGGAAGTGAAGGGCAACGGCGACATCACGCGCGAGCTGGCCGATGCGGCGCTGCGCATGCTGGACGTGGACCACGCCGGCTTCGACGTGATGGACCGCAAGCTGCTGGAAGCGGTGCTGTACAAGTTCGGCGGCGGCCCGGTCGGCATCGGCAACCTGGCGGCCGCCATCGGCGAGGCGGCCGACACCATCGAGGACGTGCTGGAGCCCTACCTGATCCAGCAGGGCTACCTGCAGCGCACCCCGCGCGGGCGCGTCGCCACGGCGCAGGCTTACCAGCATTTCGGCGTCAACCCGCCGCGCAGCAGCGCCACCGGAGACCTGTGGGATGCGTAAGGCGGCGGCGCTCGGCGTAGCGGCGCTGGCGGTCGCCGCACAATGCGCGGCGGCCGCCGTGCCGGTGCAGGGCTACGCCATCAAGGCCACCTATCCGCACGACCCGCAAGCCTTTACCCAGGGCCTGTTCTTCAAGGACGGCTTCCTGTGGGAGAGCACCGGCCAGTACGGCGCCTCGTCGGTGCGCAAGGTGGAGCTGGCGACCGGCAAGGTGCTGCTCAAGCGCGAGCTGCCGGAGAAAGTGTTCGGCGAGGGCATTGCGCCGCATGGCGACAGCATCGTCGGCATCACCTGGATGAACCAGGCCGGCTATGTGATGGACCAGGGCAGCCTGGCGATCAAGGGCACCTTCAACTACCTGGGCGAAGGCTGGGGCCTGACCAGCGACGGCGAGCGCCTGTACATGAGCGACGGCACGCCGGACATCCGCGTGCTGGACCCGAAGACCTTCAGCGAGCAGCGCCGCATCCGGGTCACGGCCGACGGCATGCCGCTGCCCAAGATCAATGAGCTGGAATGGGTGGAAGGGCAGATCTACGCCAATATCTGGCAGTCCGACCGCATCGCCCGCATCGACCCGTTCAGCGGCCGCGTGCTGGGCTGGATCGACCTGTCCGGCCTGGCGGCCACCGCCAAGGCGGGCAAGGACATCGACAACGTCCTGAACGGCATCGCCTACGATGCCAAAACGCGCCGCCTGTTCGTGACCGGCAAGCGCTGGCCCAAGCTGTTCGAGATCGAACTGCGCCCGCCGAAAAAGCAATAGCGTCCATCAGGCGGCGGTAACCGGCAGCAGCGCACCGCTGACCGCGCACGCGTTGTCCGACAGCAGGAACAGCGCCACCTGGGCCAATGCCGCCGGGGCGACCCAGCGGCTGGTATCGGCGCCGGGCATGGCCTTGCGGTTGGCTGCGGTGTCGATGATGCCCGGCAGGATGGCGTTGACGCGGATGCCCTGGCCCTGCAGTTCCTCCGCCAGCGCCTCGGTCAGGCGCGCCACGCCCGATTTGGCGGCGGCATAGGCGCCCATGCCGGCCTGGGCGCGCCCGGCGGCCATGGCGCCCACGTTGACGATGCTGGCACGTCCTGCGCGCCGCAGGTGCGGCAGGGCGGCCTGCGTGGCCAGCAGGGTGGTGCGCACGTTCATCGCATACATGCGGTCCCAGGTCGCGATGTCGCCTTCGGCGATGCTCTCCCATGCAAAGCCGCCCGCCACATTGACCATGCCATCCAGGCCGCCCAGGCTATGCGCTACCTGCTCCAGGCAGCGGCGCGCCGCCAGCGGGTCGTTCAGGTCGACGCCGCCGCAGGCCAGCGCGCCGTGCGGCAGCCCGCCTGGCGCGGGAGCCTGGTCGACCAGGACCGGCTGGGCGCCGGCCGCCAGCAAGGCGTCGCCGATGGCGCGGCCCAGGGCGCCGAAGCCGCCCGTCACCACAATCCTGGCCTTATTCATCGCTGTAGATCCTGCCGCCGAATTTCAGGGCGCTGTATTCGCGCTGCGATTGCAGCAGCGGGTAGAACATCTGCTTGTCCCAGCGTTCGGCGCCGAACAGCTGGTCGTCGCGCAGCCCGACTTCGGCCGGGTAGCGGCGCGTGATGTGGGCGGTGCCGAACAGGATGTCCCAGAAGAACAGCAGGTTGCCGAAATTGCCCTTGTAGTGGCCGATGCCGTCGGCATTGGTCAGGGCATGGTGGGCGCGGTGCGTGGCGGGCGTGGAGATGGTGCGCTCGACAAGCCACATCAGCGGGCGCAGCGCACGGATGCGGTACAGCGGTGCGTCCCAGGCCCAGGCGCAGTGCGCGCCGAGGATCACGGTCTGCTTCACGGTGACATAGGCGAAGTACATCCAGCCGCAGCCCAGGTAGACCATGAAGCCGCTGAACCACAGGCCGGGCATCATCAGGTAGTAAAAGAAGTTGTTGCGGTAGGTGATGCGTATGCTCATGTAGGAGGCCGAGTGGTGGGCGCGGTGCAAGGGCCACAGCAGCGGCGAATGCGAGATACGGTGCCACCAGTATTGGGTCATGTCGTCGCCCACCAGCAGCAGGGCGGCCCAGGCCCACCAGGGCAATCCGGCCCAGGCGCCGCGCATGCCGGGCGCCAGCCATTGGCCCAGGGCGTCGGTGACGAGGATCAGCGCCGGCTGCGTTACCACCAGCAGGCTGACGGTCATCAGCAATTCCAGCGTTGTATCATTGGCGCTGGCGCGCACCGTGTCGCGGTAGCGGCGGCTGGCAATTTCCGCCGTGGCCAGGCCGGCGATCACCATGGCCAGCAGCGCATACATCATGGTCTTGTCCATTTGTCGGGTCTCCTTTGCAGCCATGATGCAACGCGCGGCCCGGCAAGATTGTTCAATTCCGTGCAATTCAGGATTTTTCGCATGCAAGTGTTCCATAACAACCCGTGGTTTGCGCGCCTGCCGCCGGCGCAGGCGCAGGCCCTGCTGGCGCACACCCGGCCGGTGCGGCTGGCGGCGGGCGAACCGCTGTATGTGCAGGGCACCTTTACCGGCAGCGCCGATGACGGCTTCTGGGGCGTGCTGCGCGGCTCCCTGCGCCTGTCGGTGATGCATGAAAACGGCAACGAGGCGATCCTGGCCATCGCCGAACCGGGCAACTGGTTTGGCGAGACCGGGCTGCTGGAGGGCTCGGGCCGCACCGCCACGGCAACGGCGCAGGAGGAGACGGAGCTGCTGGTGGTCAGCGCCGAGCGTTTTGCGGCGCTGATGCAGGATGTGGTGTTCGCCAATGCGATCGCGCAGCTGGAGGCGCAGCGCCTGCGTTCGGCGCTTGGCCTGGTTGCGGACATGGCCTTGCACGGCACGCGCGCGCGCCTGGCGCGGCGCCTGCTGATGATGGCGCGCGGCGACCTGACCCTCGCGCCCACTGCGCGCAGCACCATCACCGCCTCGCAGGACCACATCGCCATGATGCTGGGCCTGGGGCGCACCACCTTGAACAAGGAATTGCGCGCGCTGGCGCGGGCCGGCGCCATCACGCTGCGCTACGGCCAGATCGAAGTGCGCGACATGGCGGCCTTGCGCGCCGCCGCCAGCGCGGACTGAGCGCGGCGGCGGGGACCTGGCGCGCGGGACGGTTGGCGGCCGGCTTACGGGCGCGGCATTTCGGTGCCGGCCAGTTGCGACAGCACGGCGCGCGCCGTCTGCAGCACGCGCTGGGCGCCGGGCGACAGGGTGCGGCCGCGCAGGCGGATGGTGGCGATGTCGGCCCACAGCGGCGGCAGGGCCACCGGCACCTGCACCAGGCGCCCCAGTTCGGCCGCCTCGGCCAGCGCGGCGTGGCTGGAAATCAGCAGCAGGTCGCATTCGGCGACCACGTCCACCAGCGTATGCACGCTGTCGCAACTGAGCACAATCGGCAGGTCGCGCCCGGGCGGCAGGCGGAACAGCTTGTTCATCTGCACCATCAGCACTTCCGGAATGGTGGGCGCGGCCATGCCGTAGGGCAGCAGCTCGGGCGGCGCGATATCGGGCCGCGCCAGCAGCGGGTGGCCCGGGCGGCAATAGATACCGCCGTACTGGCGGCACTCGTGCGTGATGATCAAGTCCTCTGCCGCCTCGATCAGGCGCACGTCGGACATGAAGAACTCCATATCCTCGGCGCGCAGGTGGTCCAGCAGGTAATTCGAGTTGTTGATGGAGACCGACATGATGATGCCGGGCTGCTCGGCGCGCACCTGGCGCAGCATGCGCGGCAGCAGGGCGCCCGAGTGCAGCGGGCCGATGCCGAAGGCGACGCGGCCGCTGTCTCCATTTCGCAACAGATCGAGGTCGTGTTCCATATTGCGCACGTCAAACAGCAGGCGCCGCGCATGGTTGAAAAAGGCGGCGCCGGCCACGGTCACCGCCACATTGCGGTTGCCCCGGTCAAACAGCAGGAAACCCAGCTCGTCCTCCAGCGTCTGCACGGCGCGCGACAGGGCGGGCTGGCTGATGCTGACGCGCTCGGCGGCGCGCACGAAGTTGCCCTCGTCGGCCACGGCCAGGGCATAGCGCAAGCGTTTGAAATCCATGGAATCCCTCTGGTATGCAAATTATGCATTTGACCGATACAAACAATGCATTGGACGAATAGTAGTGCCAAACACATACTCGTTTCAACGACAGCGTTATCAAAACGCGGCGCATTCTGGAGACACTGTGATGCAGTTATGGCAATTCGACTTGGTGGTCGCAGGGACGGGCACGCCCGCCGGCGCCGCCGCGCACAAGGCGGGAGGGCAGCCATGAACGCCCCCTTGCCGCACAATGCGGCCAGCCTGGCCGATGTCCTGGAAATCCAGCGCGCCGCGTTCGCGGCCGACATGCTGCCGTCCGCCGCCAGCCGGCGCGCGCGGCTGGACCGGCTGTACGCGCTGGTGGCGGACAACGAGGAAGCGATCCTGCAGGCGATCAGCGCCGACTTCGGCGGGCGCGCGCGGCAGGAGATGGTGCTGACGGAATTGTTCATCGTGCTGTCGGCGGTGCGCCAGCAGCGCCGCAAGCTGGCGCGCTGGATGCGGCCGCGCCGGGTGGCGACGCCGCTGCACATGCTGCCGGGGAGCAGTGAGCTGATGCCGCAGCCGCTGGGCGTGGTGGGCAATATCGTGCCGTGGAATTACCCGTGCCAGCTGGCGCTGGTGCCGGCGGCAGCCGCGCTGGCGGCCGGCAACCGGGTCATGATCAAGCCGAGCGAACTGACGCCGGCCTTCTCGCGTCTGCTGGCGCAGCTGGCGGCCAGGTACTTCAATCCGGCCGAGCTGGCGGTGATCGAGGGCGGCGTGGAGGAAAGCCGCGCCTTCGCCGCGCTGCCGTTCGACCACCTGGTGTTCACCGGCTCCACCGCCGTCGGCCGGCAAGTGGCCGTCGCTGCGGCGCACAACCTGACCCCGGTAACCCTGGAGCTGGGCGGCAAATCGCCCGCCATCATCGATGAAAGCTGCGACCTGGCGCAGTGCGCGCCGCGCCTGGCCTTCGGCAAATTATTCAACGCGGGGCAGACCTGCGTGGCGCCTGATTACGCGCTGGTGCCGCGCGCGCGGGTGGCCGACTTCGTGCGCGAAATCAGCGCGGCAGCCCATGCCATGTATCCGCGATTCGCCGGCAATGAGCAATACACCAGCATCATCAGCGAGCGCCATTATGCGCGCCTGCAGCAGTTGGTGCGCGATGCGGAGGAGCAGGGCGCCACCGTGGTGCGCCTGGGCGCCGATGCCGCCGCGGCGCCGGGTGCGGCGGCGCGCGAGCGGCGCATGGCGCCGGTGCTGCTGCTGGACGTGACGCCGGAGATGGCCGTAATGCGCGAGGAGATCTTCGGCCCGCTGCTGCCGGTGCTGCCGTACGACACGCTGCAGCAGGCCATTGCCTTCATCAACGAGCGCGAACGGCCGCTGGCGCTGTACTGGTTCGGGCGCGACCGCGCCAACTGCCAGCAGGTGCTCGCGTCCACCATTTCCGGCGGCGTCACCGTGAACGACGCGCTATGGCATGCGGCGCAGGAGAACTTGCCGTTCGGCGGCGTGGGCGCGAGCGGCACCGGCGCCTACCACGGCGAGCATGGCTTCCTGGCCTTCTCCAAGCAAAAGCCGATCTACCGCCAGGCGCGCCTGAACGGTTTCGGCCTGTTCCGCCCGCCCTATGGCCGCGTGTTCGACACGCTGGCGGAATTCCTGAAACGCCATATGTAAGGGATTGCGCCATGCAAGGCTTGATGCAGGACCAGCCGCTGTTGATCTCCTCGCTGCTCGAGCACGCGGTGCGCGTGCATCCGCGCGCCGAGATCGTGTCGCGCCTGTGCGAAGGCACGCTGCACCGCAGCAGCTACGGCGAAGTGGCGCTGCGCGCCAAACGCCTGGCCAACGCGCTGCAGGCGCTGGGCGTGGGCCTGGGGGACCGGGTCGGCACCCTGGCCTGGAACACGCACCGCCATATGGAGCTGTACTTCGCCGTGTCGGGCAAGGGCGCGGTGCTCAACACCATCAACCCGCGCCTGTTCCCGGAGCAGATCGAATACATCGTGCAGCACGCGCAGGACCAGGTGCTGTTCTTCGACATCACCTTCGCGCCGCTGGTGGCGGCGCTGGCGCCGCGCCTGGGCGGCGTGCGCGCCTACGTCTGCATGACGGACCGCGCCCATATGCCGCCAGGGTTGCCGCCCGGCACCCTGTGCTACGAAGAGCTGCTGGCGGGCGCCAGCGCGCACTACGACTGGCCGCAGCTGGACGAGCGCAGCGCCTCGGCCCTGTGCTACACCTCCGGCACCACCGGCCACCCGAAGGGCGTGCTGTACTCGCACCGCTCGACCTATCTGCACGCCATGGGCCTGTGCCTGGCCGGCAGCGCCGCCATCTCGCCACGCGACAGCTGCCTGGTGGTGGTGCCGCTGTTCCATGTGAATGCCTGGGGCATGCCGTACGCCGGCGCGCTGAGCGGGGCCAGGCTGGTGCTGCCCGGTCCCGCGCTCGACGGCGCCAGCATCTACGCCTTGCTGCGCGACGAGCGCGTGACCATGGCGCTCGGCGTGCCGACAGTCTGGCTTGGCCTGCTCAACCATGTGGAAAGCGAAGCGCGTCCGGCGCTGCAGGAGCTGTGCCTGGAACGCCTGCTGTGCGGCGGCTCGGCCATTCCACCGGTGATGTTTACGCGCTGCAGCAAAACCTTGGGCGCGACTTTAATGCAGGCATGGGGCATGACGGAGATGTCGCCGCTCGGCACCGTGTGCTCTTTGTTGCAATCGCACGACAACGCCAGCGACGCAGAAAAGCTGCGCGTACAGGCGCGCCAGGGCCGTCCGGTATGCGGCGTGGAGCTGGCGCTGAAAGATGAAGACGGCAGGCGCCTGCCGCACGACGGCGTCGCCAATGGCCACCTGATGGTGCGCGGGCCGTGGATCCTGTCGGCATACTATGGCAGCGATACGCCGGTGCTGGACGAGGAAGGCTTCTTCGACACAGGCGATATCGCCAATATCGACGCCGACGGCTACCTGCAGATCACCGACCGCGCGAAGGACGTGATCAAGTCCGGCGGCGAGTGGATTTCGTCGATCGACGTGGAGAACGCGGTGCTGGGCCACGCCGATGTCGCGGCTGCCGCGGTGATCGGCGTGCCGCACGAAAAATGGCAGGAACGCCCGCTGTTAGTGGTTGTCGCGCGTGATGGCAGTTCCCCCACGCGCGATGAAGTGTTAGGCTACCTTGCCAGCCGCGTAGCGAAATGGTGGTTGCCGGACGATGTGGTGTTCGTGCCCGAGCTGCCGTATTCGGCCAACGGCAAAGTGCAGAAGATGAAGTTGCGTGAGATGTTTAAGCAGTATAAGAAAGCAGTATAAAAAGCTGTACATAAACCCAAAGGAGACACAAGGATGACGAGGAAGTACAACCGTACCATGGCCCTGGCTGTGGCGGCGGCGCTGGCAACCCCACTGGCGCACGCAGACACCTTCACCACCGACAACGGCCTGGAAGGGCGCTGGTCCCTCAGCGCTTCGATCGGCCAGAGCATCCGCATGAAGGATGCGGACAAGAACCTGATCTCGACCGTCAACGGCGGCACGGCCGGCGCCGGCGCCGACGACGGCAACCTGAATTTCAAGAAGCATGACGCCTATTCCACCGTCGGCAAGCTGACCGGCGAACTGGAACTGAAGGGCGACACCTACGGCGTGTTCCTGCGCGGCTTTGCCTGGTACGACTACACGCTGAAGAGCCACAGCATGCCGCACGGCCATTACAACAATGGCTTCAAGCCCGGCATGGAGCTGAACGACGACGGCTTCGACAAGCTGTCCACCTTCGACGGCGCGGCGCTGGCCGACGCCTACGTGTTCGCCAACTGGGACCTGGGCGGCAAGCCGCTCAGCGTCAAGCTGGGCAACCAGGTGATCAACTGGGGCGAGAGCCTGTTCGTGCCGGGCGTGAACGCCATGGGCGCGTTCGACACCAGCGCGGCGCGCCGCCCGGGCGCCCAGGTCAAGGAAATCCTGCGCCCGCAGCCGTCGCTGATGGCCAATATCGGCCTGGGCAACGGCCTGTCGGTGGAAGCGTTCTACACCATGCGCTGGCGCCAGAACGTGGTGGACGGCTGCGGCACCTTCTGGTCGGCGGCCGACTCGCTCAACTGCGACAACGGCACCGTGCTGTTCGGCGACGGTACGCGCCTGAACGACCAGGGCCAGTACGACGGCCGGCCATTCCTGGCCGCGCTGCCGGCCGCGCTCGACCCGGTGCTGGCCTCGCTCGGCCTGTCGCGCGCCATGCCGCTCAATTTCCGCATGACTACCGCGCCGAAGATCAAGCCGAAGAACTCGGGCCAGTTCGGCCTGTCCAGCCACTACTTCGCGGAATCGATTTCGACCGACTTCGGCGTCTACTTCGCGCGCTACCACAACCACTCGCCGATCGTGTCGGTGATCAAGCAGCCGTCGGCCCTGCCGTCGGTCTGGTCGGGCCGCCTGGCGCAGCTGGTGAAGGCGGTGCCGGCGCTGGCCGGTTCGCTCGGCACCCTGGGCGTGCTGCCGGCCGGTAATATCGTGTGGGACTACAGCGCCGAGAACATCAAGACCCTGGGCCTGTCGGCCGCCACCGAGGCGGGCGGCTTCTCGCTGTTCGGCGAAATCTCGCGCACCAAGGATATCCCGGTGCAGATCAACGCCATCGACATGCTGATCGGCACCGCGCTGGGCATCGGCCCGCAGGCGCACTGGGGCGCCATCGCGCGCGACCCGAACAAGCCGACCGGCTATGTGCTGCATGGCTACGACCGCAAGGACAAGACCCAGGCGCAGTTCTCCTTCATTCGCCAGTTCCCGCAGGTGCTGGGCGCCGACTCGCTCACCGTGCTGGGTGAAGTGGCCGGCCAGAAGTGGAGCGGCATCGGCGACCCGAACACCAGCACCCGCTATGTGCGCGGCTTCGGCTACAACTTCGGCCCGACCAAGGCCCTGGGCGGCACCTGCGGCCCGGCCGGCATCCAGCCGAACGCCTCCTACTGCGAGAACGAGGGCTACGCCACCAGCAGCGCCTGGGGCTACCGCCTGTCGGCCGAGATGCTGTTCCCGAACGCGATCGCCGGCGTCAACCTGAAGCCGCGCGTGTTCTTCTCGCACGACGTGCACGGCTACGCGGCCGACAACCTGTTCGTGCAAGACCGCAAGACCCGCAGCGTCGGCCTGCGCGCGGACTACAACAACCGCTACTACGCCGACATCAGCTACACCAGCTATAACAAGAGCGCCAAGTACGACCAGTTCCACGACCGCGACAACATGTCGTTCGTGATCGGCGCCAACTTCTAATAGAGACATAGGAGACACTGCATGAAAATGATGAAGCAAAGCTTGCTGGCCGCAGCGCTGGCGTGCATCGCGGGCAGCGCCATGGCCGGCCTGTCGCAGGCCGAAGTGGACCGCCTGGGCAAGGACCTGACCCCGGTCGGCGCCGAGAAGGACGGCAACAAGGCCGGCACCATCCCGGCCTGGACCGGCGGCATCACCAAGGCGCCGGCCGGCTTCGACCCGAGCAAGGGCTACGCCGACCCGCTGCCGAACGAAGCGCCGCTGTACACCATTACCGCGGCCAATATGGACAAGTACAAGGATGTGCTGGCGCCGGGCCAGATGGAAATGCTGAAGCGCTATCCGAGCTACAAGATGAATGTCTACAAGACCTACCGTACCGCGGCCTACCCGCAGAACGTGTACGACACCGTCAAGTCGGAAGCCTCGAAGGCCGAGCTGACCGGCGGCGGCAACGGCGTGACCGGCATCGCCCGCACCACCGTGCCGTTCCCGATCCCGAAAACCGGGGTGGAAGTGATCTGGAACCACCTGATGCGCTACCGCGGCGGCACCATCGAGCGCCACACCGCGGAGTTCCCGGTGCAGACCAACGGCGCCTTCACGCCGGTGACCCGCACCGAGAAGGTGGCTTTCGCGCAGGGCATGGCCAATCCCGAGCCGAACCGCCTGCTGTACTACATGGCGACCCTGACCGGCCCATCGTCGGTGGCCGGCGACGCGCTGCTGGTGGTCGACCCGCTGGACCAGGTGAAGGAATCGCGCCTGGCATGGACCTACAACCCGGGCCAGCGCCGCGTGCTGCGCGCGCCGAACGTGGCGTATGACTCGCCGGGCCAGGGCTCGGACGGCCTGCGCACCACCGACGACTACGACGGCTTCAACGGCGCGCCCGACCGCTACGACTGGAAGCTGGTGGGCAAGAAGGAGATGCTGATCTCCTACAACAACTACAAGCTGACCAACAAGGCCAACAAGTACGCCGACATCGTGCGTCCGGGCCACATGAACCAGGACCTGGTGCGCTATGAACTGCACCGCGTGTGGGTGGTGGAAGCGACCCTGAAGAAGGACAAGCGCCACATCTACGCCAAGCGCGTGTTCTACGTGGACGAGGACAGCTGGCAAGTGGCCCACACCGACGCCTACGACGGGCGCGGCGAACTGTGGCGCGTGCACGAGATCGGCGGCATCCAGTACTACGACGCCGTGACCCACTATTTCGCCAACGAAGTGTTCTACGACCTGCAGGCCCGTCGCTACCTGCTGTCCGGCATCTCCAACCAGGAGAAGCCGATGAAATTTGGTGTGAAGCTCGACCCGTCGAACTTCACGCCAGATACGCTGCGCCGCTCTTCCAACTAAGAGTGGTGTAGCGGGTTTGGGGGTGTCTCTTTGGGCGCACGTCTTTGACCAGGCGGTGCGCCCTTTTTTTCGCAGGAAGAGCATGAATAAAGTTCTGATACAGGCTGGCGCCGCCCTGCTGGGCGCACTGGCGGTTTTGCCGGCTGTGGCGCGCGACCCGCTGCAGACGCCGGCGCGCATGTCGGCGCGCGCGCCGAAGGCCATGCTGACGGCGCTGGCGCTGGCCGGCCAGCGCACGGTGGCGGTGGGCGAACGCGGCATCATCCTGGTGCGCGACGGTAACGAGAAGGCGGCCTGGGCCCAGGCCAAGGTGCCGGTGTCGGTCACGCTGACCGACGTGACGTTTGCCAACGGGCGTGACGGCTGGGCCGTCGGCCACGATGGCGTGATCCTTTCCACCAATGACGGCGGGGCGCAGTGGACCACCCGCTTTGACGGCAACAAGGCCAACACCCTGATGCTGGCCGACGCCAAGGCCGCCGTGGAGAAGGCGCAGGCGGCCGGCGGAGACAAACTGATGGACGCCGAGAACGCGCTCGGCGATATTGAAGCGGCGGCCAAGTTCGGCCCGTCGCGCCCCCTGCTGGGCGTATGGTTCCGCGATGCCAAAACCGGCTACGCGGTCGGTGCATACGGCCAGGCCTTCCGTACCACGGACGGCGGCATCAACTGGACTTCCATGGGCGCCGGCCTGCCGAACCCGGAAGGCCTGCACTACAACGCCATCGCGGGCGGCCCGGGCAACCTGCTGGCCATTGCCGGCGAGGGCGGCTACATCTACCGTTCGCTGGACGGCGGCAACGCCTGGCAACGCATCGAGACCGGCTACAGCGGCCAGCTGTACGGCATCCTGTTCACCGGCCGCAGCATGCTGGCCTACGGCTTCGGCGGCCACGTGTTCCGCAGCGAAGACGGCGGCGCCACCTGGCGCGAAACGCCGGCGGTGACGAAAAAGAGCCTGGTGGGCGGCGCCGTGCGCGGCGCCAGCATCGTGCTGGCGGCGCAGGACGGCGCGCTGCTGCAAAGCGACGACGACGGCGCCAGCTTCCGCGTAGTGCGCCAGGGCGATGCCGTGGCCACGGCCGGCATGCTGGCCCTGAACGGCACCGTGCTGCTGTCGGGCATGGGCGGCGTGCGCGCAGCCAGCCTGGAGGGCGCCAAATGAACCGCGATAACGACAAAGCCTGCAAAGTCGCCGAGGACGGACACCAGCGCTTCACCTCGATCGAGCACTGGCTCGAGCCGCGCCTGTTCCGCTACCGCTTCATCATCATGCTGGCCTTCCTGCTGGCGTCGGCGCTGTTCGCCTGGCAGGCGGCGCTGCTGAAACCGGACGCCAGCTTCCAGAAGATGGTGCCGGCCACGCACCCCTTCATCGCCAACTACCTGAAGTACGAGAACGAGTTGCGCCCGCTGGGCAACAACATCCGCATCGCGGTGGAGGCGAAGAACGGCGACATCTACTCGAAAGAGTACCTGGACACCTTGAAGGCGGTGACCGACGAGGTGTTCTACATCCCGGGCGTGGACCGCGGCAACCTGAAGTCGCTGTGGACGCCCAACGTGCAGTGGATGGAGGTGACCGAGACGGGCCTGAACAGCGGCCAGATCATCCCGCAGGGCTTCGACGGCTCGCCGGCCATGCTGGACGAGGTGCGCGCCAACGTGGCGCGCTCGGGCCGCATCGGCAGCCTGGTGGCGGCCGACCAGAAGTCCACCATCGTCCAGGTGCCGCTGCTGGAGATCGACCCGGACAAGGGCACCAAGCTCGATTACGGCCTGTTCTCCGAGCGCCTGGAAAAACTGGTGCGCGAGAAGTACGAAGCGCAGGGCGTGAAGATCCACATCGTCGGCTTTGCCAAGGTGGTGGGCGACCTGATCCACGGCGCCAAGGCGATCGGCATGTTCTTCGCCATTACCTTCGTCATGACGGTGGTGCTGCTGCTGTGGTATTCGCGCTGCTGGAAATCGACCCTGGTGACGGTGTTCTGCTGCTCGCTGGCGGTGATCTGGCAGCTGGGCATCGTGCGCATGCTGGGCTTCGGCCTGGACCCGTACTCGATCCTGGTGCCGTTCCTGACGTTCGCCATCGGCGTCTCGCACGCGGTGCAGAACATCAACACCATGGCCACCGAGCGCCTGTCCGGCAAGACCGACATGGAGACCGCCAAGCTGACCTTCCGCCAGCTGTTCATCCCGGGCACCATCGCGCTCCTGTGCGACGCGGTCGGCTTCTCGACCCTGCTGGTGATCGAGATCGGCGTGATCCGCGAGCTGGCGATTTCGGCGTCGGTCGGCGTGGCGGTGATCGTGCTGACCAAGATGTTCCTGCTGCCGATCCTGATGTCGTACGTGGGCGTGACCGACGCCTGCCTGCGCCACCAGGCGAAGAAGGCGCAGAGCGACCACCGCTTCATGCACATGCTGTCGCGCTTTGCCGAGCCGAAGTTCGCCAAGCTGGCCGTGCTGGGCGCGCTGGCGGTGTTCGCCACCGCCTTCGTGCTGAACCGCGACCTGAAGATCGGCGACCTCGATCCGGGCGCGCCGGAACTGCGCGCCGACTCGCGCTACAACCGCGACAACGCCTACATCACCAGCCACTATTCGACCAGCTCGGACGTGTTCGTGGTAATGGTGAAGACGCCGGCCGGCGAGTGCGGCGCCTACCCGACGGCGGAAGTGGTGGACCGCTTCCAGTGGGAGATGGAGAACGTGCCGGGCGTGGAGTCCAGCACCTCGCTGTTTACCATCCAGAAGAAGATCATCGCCAACGTCAACGGCGGCAGCCTGAAATGGCAGGCGCTGTCGCGCAACCGTTTCGTGTCGAACTCGGCGCAGCGCATGATCCCGTCCGAGCTGTATAGCAACGACTGCTCGATGCTGCCGGTGCTGCTGTTCCTGTCCGACCACAAGGCCGACACCCTGACCCGCGTGGTGCAGGCGGCGCAGGCCTTCGCCAAGGAGAACAACTCGCCGCAGGCGGAGTTCATCCTGGCGGCCGGCAACTCGGGCATCGAGGCGGCCACCAACATCGTCATCAAACAGGCCGAACCGATGATGCTGGCGCTGGTGTACGCGATTGTGGCGCTGCTGGTCTGGTGGGAATTCCGCTCGCTGCGCGTCACCATCTGCATCATGGTGCCGCTGTACATCACCTCCGCGCTGTGCGAAGCCATCATGGCCCAGCTGGGCCTGGGCGTGAAGGTGGCGACGCTGCCGGTGATTGCGCTGGGTATCGGTATCGGTGTCGACTACGGCATCTATATCTACAACCGCCTGCAATGCTTCCTCGACCGCGGCATGGCGCTCAAAGAAGCCTACTTCGAAACGCTGAAGACCACCGGCGTGGCGGTAGCCCTGACCGGCGTCACCCTGGCGCTGGGTGTGCTGACCTGGGTCTGGTCCGACATCAAGTTCCAGGCCGACATGGGCCTGCTGCTGATGTTCATGTTCCTGTGGAACATGGTGGGCGCGATCATCATGATCCCGGCCCTGGCCTCGCTCCTGCTCCCGCAGAAGAAGGCCGCATAAACAAACGCGGCGCCCTGGAAAAGGCGCCGCGTCTTGGGGTCGACCCTGCGGGTCGGCCCCCGGTTTCCCGGTTCCCCGGTGTTATTCCTGCCTTACCCAGGTCTGCGAGCGGCCCAGCAAAGGCACGCCGATATAGCCGCGCACCTCCAGCTTCTTGCCGCCATCCGCGACCTTCAGCTTGCTCTTATAAACCTTGCCATTATCCGGATCGAGGATCTCGCCGCCAGCATACTCCTGGCCATCCTTTTTCAGCCCGCTCATGAACACCATGCCGATAATCGGCTGGTTCTTGCGCGCATCGGTGCACTTGTCGCACACCGGATTTTGCTCCTCGCCCGGAGCGCGGAACAGCTTTTCGATTTTGCCCTGCACCACGCCATTCTCTTCGGTGATGCGGATCAGGGCCTTAGGTTTGCCGGACACGTCGTCAATGTTTTTCCACAAGCCGACAGGGGAAGGATCTTGGGCAAATGCAGGAGCGGCAGCCATCAAGGCTGCCGCTGCCAGCGCCACTGTGCGGGTTAAGCGCATGGGGGTGTCTCTTTTTAGTTTGAGGGTGAACCAGTGTAGCGCAGCTCATGCGACGAAAGCGCACGATCATGCGTTTTTTGAGTGTTGCCTCTAATTCAGGCGAAATGAAATTCGGGGTCAGGTCTGACAATCGGACAAATGGTGCCCAAGGGCACCATTTGT
>NZ_JAYSCO010000062.1:0-33506 GCF_041914865.1 Pseudoduganella sp.
TGGCGCGAAGACCACCGCCAGCCGGCCAGCACGCCGGCGCCGCTGCGCGCCGCGCAGCCGCTGGCCTGGCGCCCGCTGCTGGGCGCGGCGGGCGCGGTGCTGCTGGCGCTGGCGGCCTGGCCGCTGTGGGCCGCGCGCGCCGAGCAGGGCGCCACGGCGGCGCCGCCGGTGCAGCTGGCCTGGCCGGCCGCCGGCGCGGCGCAGGAATTCACCAGCTGGCAGCCGGCCTTCGCCCCGGCTACGGGCAGCCTGCGCCAGGCCTTTGCCGGCACGCCGCCGGTCGGCCTGGCCGTGCTGTACTACCGCGACGTGCCGGGCGGCGAAAAGATGATCAGCTCGATCAACCGCTTCAGCGACGCCAAGAGCCCGTGGCGCGAGAACAGCGTGGCCCTGCGCGACGAGCGCATCGGCGGGCGCACCATGGCCGTGCGCGAAGGCCTGCTGGGCGTGGACGGGCGGCGCCTGCTGGTGTGGCAGTGGTACTGGATCAATGGCAACATGACCAGCAGCAACTACGTTGGCAAATTGTTACAAGTTAAAGAGAAATTGATGGGCGGCAGCGGCGACGGTGCGGCCGTGATGGTATTCTCGCCTTACGACGAAGACCCGGCCGTGGCGCGCGCCGCCCTGCGGGCCTTCCTGGATAGCAACCTCAAGCCGCTGGACCAGGCCCTGGCCAGCAACCGGCGCCCCTGATTCCCGGCCATGAACGACATTCCCCTCATCGTCCACCTGACGTATGCGCTTGATTTCGGCGGCATGGAAAACCTCATGGTCGAACGCATCAACCGCATGCCGGCCGAGCGCTACCGCCACGCCATCGTCTGCCTGACGCGCGTCAACCCCGACTTCGTCAAGCGCATCAGCAAGGCCGGCGTCAGCGTGCACACGCTGGGCAAGCAGCCCGGCCTGTCGCTGGGCACGCACGCCGTGCTGTGGCGCCTGCTGCGCCAGCTGCAGCCGGCCGTGCTGCACACCTATAACTTCTCGGCCATCGAGTATGCGCCGACCGCGCTGCTGGCCGGGGTGCCGGTGCGCGTCAACGGCGCCCACGGGCGCGACCACACCGACCCGCACGGCACCAACCGCAAGCACAATTTCCTGCGCCGCCTGATGCTGCCGTTCTACGACGTGTGCTACGCCAATTCGGCCGCCATGGAAGTGTGGAACCGCGGCGTGATCGGGGTGCCGGCCGCCAAGAGCCGCCTGCTGGCCAACGGCATCGACGCCGAGCGCTTCCGCGTGCGCGCCGACGGCGAAGCGCGCCCCTTCTTCGCCGCGGACGACATCGTGATCGGCACCGTGGGCCGGGTGCAGGACGTGAAGGACCACGCCACCCTGCTGGACGCCTTCCTGCTGCTGCGCGAGCAGCTGCCGCAGCTGCGCCAGAGGCTGCGCCTGGCCGTGGTCGGCGACGGCCCGCTGCTGCAGGCGCTGCGCGACAAGGCAGCCGCCGCCGGCGCCGCCGATGCGGTGTGGCTGCCGGGGGCGCGCAACGACGTGCCCGACATCCTGCGCAGCTTCGACGTCTTCGCCATGTCCTCGATCGCCGAGGGCACGCCCGGCTCGGCGCTGGAAGCGATGGCCAGCGGCCTGCCGGTGGTGGGCACGCGCGTGGGCGGCATACCGGAAGTGATCGACAACGGCGTCACCGGCCAGCTGGTGCCGCCGTCCAACGCGGCGTCCATGGCGGCGGCGCTGAAACACTATGTGGAGGCGCCGGAGCTTGCGCGCCGCCACGGCAGGGCAGGGCGGGAAAGGGTGCTGCGCAAGTACAGCATGCCGGCCATGGTGGCCGCCTACCAGGATATGTACGACAGCTTGTGCGAACGCAAGCTCAAAATCAGGAAGCCAGTACCAACATGTGCGGAATAACAGGGATCTTGGATGCGCGCGGCGGGCGCGCGGTGGATGAGGCGCTGCTGCGCCGCATGAACGACACCCAGCACCATCGCGGCCCCGACGAGGGCGACATCTACATCGAACCGGGCGTCGGCTTCGGCCACCGCCGGCTGTCGGTGATCGACATCGCCCAGGGCCAGCAGCCGCTCGGCAACGAGGACGGCAGCGTGATGGTCTGCTACAACGGCGAGATCTACAACTACCGCGAGCTGACCGCGGAGCTGAAAGCGCTGGGCCACACCTTCAAGACCAGGAGCGACACGGAAGTGATCGTGCACGCCTGGGAAGAATGGGGCGAGGATTGCGTGCACCACTTCCGCGGCATGTTCGCCATCGGCCTGTGGGATCGCAACAAGCAGGTGATGTTCCTGGCGCGCGACCGCCTGGGGGTGAAGCCGCTGTACTACGCCATGACGCCGGACGGCTGGTTCGCCTTCAGCTCCGAGCTGAAAGCGCTGCGCATGCACCCGTCGCTGCCGCGCGCGATCGACCCGCGCGCGGTGGAGGACTACTTCGCCTACGGCTACGTGCCGGAGCCGAAGACCATCTACCTGGGCGCGCTCAAACTGTCGCCCGGCTTCCGCCTGACGCAGAAAGTGGGCGCGCCGCTGGCGCAGCCGGAGCAGTTCTGGGACGTGCCGTTCAAGCTGCACGAGAAGATGACCGAAAGCGACGCCCAGGGCGAGCTGGTGGAGCGCCTGCGCGAGGCGGTGAAGATCCGCCTGGTGGCGGAAGTGCCGCTGGGCGCCTTCCTGTCGGGCGGGGTCGACTCGTCGGCCGTGGTGGCGATGATGGCCGGCCTGGACGAGGGCGCCGTGCACACCTGTTCGATCGCCTTCCAGGACAAGGCCTTCGACGAATCGGAGTACGCGCTGCGGGTGGCGCAGCAGTACAAGACCGACCACTTCGTGGAAACCGTCGATACCGACGACTACGGCCTGCTCGACACCCTGGCCGGCCTGTACGACGAGCCGTACGCCGACAGTTCGGCGATCCCGACCTACCGCGTGTGCCAGCTGGCGCGCAAGCGTGTGACGGTGGCGCTGTCGGGCGACGGCGGCGACGAGAACCTGGCCGGCTACCGCCGCTACCGCTACGCGATGGCGGAGCAGAGCGTGCGCGGCCGCATCCCCGACTTCCTGCGCAAGCCGGTGTTCGGCACCCTGGGCCGCGTCTACCCGAAGGCCGACTGGGCGCCGCGCGTGTTCCGCGCCAAGACTACGTTCGAGGCGCTGTCGCGCGACCTGGTCGAGGGCTATTTCCATGGCGTGTCGATCATGTCCGACGCCATGCGCGCGCGCCTGTTCTCGGACCAGTTCCGCGCCGGCCTGCAGGGCTACAGCGCGATCGAGGTGATGCGCGGCCACGTCGCCAATTCGCCGACCGACGATCCGCTGTCGATGATCCAGTACCTGGACATGAAGACCTACCTGCCGGGCGACATCCTGACCAAGGTCGACCGCGCCTCGATGGCGCACGCGCTGGAAGTGCGGGTGCCGCTGCTGGACCACAAGCTGGTGGAGTGGATTTCCGGCCTGCCGCCGGAGATGAAGCTGAAGGGCAGCGAGGGCAAGTACATCTTCAAGAAGGCGATGGAAAAGTACCTGCCGCACGACATCCTGTACCGCAAGAAGCAGGGCTTCGCCGTGCCGCTGGCGTCCTGGTTCCGCGGCCCGCTGCGCGCGCGCGTGCAGCAGGCCCTGCTGGGCCCGACCCTGGCCGATACCGGCATGTTCAACCAGGCCTTCCTGCGCGAGATCGTGGAGCAGCACCTGTCCGGCCGGCGCGACTACAGCGCGCCGATCTGGACCCTGCTGATGTTTGAAGCCTTCCTGAAAAAAGAGATGCAGGCATGAGTATCCGTATCCTGCACGTGCTGGACCATTCGATCCCGCTGCACAGCGGCTATACGTTCCGCACGCGCTCCATCCTGCAGGCCCAGCGCGCGCTGGGCTGGCAGACCTTCCACATCACCAGCCCCAAGCAGGGCGCCTGCGCCGCGCCGCGCGAGACGGTGGACGGCCTGGAGTTCTACCGCACGCCGCCGGCCAGCGGCCCCCTGGCCAGGCTGCCGGTGCTGAACCAGGTGGCGGTGATCGACGCCCTGGCGGCGCGCCTGCTGGAAGTAGCGAAGGAAGTGAAGCCGGACGTGCTGCACGCCCACTCGCCGGCCCTGAATGCGGTGGCGGCGCTGCGCGTCGGCAAGAAGCTGGGCATCCCGGTGGTGTACGAGATCCGCGCCTTCTGGGAGGACGCGGCGGTCGATCACGGCACCAGCAAGGAGTGGGGCCTGCGCTACCGCCTGACGCGCGCCATGGAAACCTGGGCGCTGCAGCGGGTCGATGCCGCCACCACCATCTGCGAAGGGCTGCGCACGGAAATCATCGGGCGCGGCATCCCGGCGCGCAAGATCGAAGTGATCCCGAACGCGGTCGATATCGGCGACTTCGCCGTGGGCGGCGCGCGCGACGAGGAACTGGCGGCCAGGCTGGGGCTGGAGGGCAAGACGGTGCTGGGCTTCATCGGCTCCTTCTACGCCTACGAAGGGTTGGATATCCTGCTCAACGCGCTGCCGGCCATGCTGGCCCAGCGCCCCGAGATCCGCGTGCTGCTGGTGGGCGGCGGGCCGCAGGACGCGGCGCTGCGGGCGCAGGCCAAGGCGCTCGGCATCGAGGACAAGGTGCTGTTCACCGGGCGCGTGCCGCACAGCGAAGTGCAGCGCTACTACAACCTGGTGGACGTGCTGTGCTACCCGCGCCACAAGATGCGCCTGACCGACCTGGTCACGCCCTTGAAGCCGCTGGAGGCCATGGCCCAGGGCCGCCTGATGGTGGCGTCCGACGTGGGCGGCCACAAGGAACTGATCGAAGACGGCCGCACCGGCGTGCTGTTTGCCGCCGGCGATGCGCAGGCCCTGTCGAAGCAGGTGCTGGCGCTGCTGGAGGCGCCGCACAAGTGGCAGGAATTCCGCCTGCTGGGGCGGCGCTTCGTGGAGCAGGAGCGCAACTGGACTGCCAGCGTGGCGCGCTACCGCAACGTGTACGGCAGCATCACGGAGAAGGCGCTGGCATGAACGCGCCGCTGCAGGCCGCCGCGCCTTCCACTGCGCCCGGCGCCGGCGCGCGCGCCGCGCTTGAGGTGCGCCGCATCGCGCTGGTCGGGCCGCTGCCGCCGCCGTCGGGCGGCATGGCCAACCAGGCCTTGCAGCTGGCCGGCCTGCTGCGCGAGGCCGGCATGGAAGTCGATTTCGTCCAGACCAACGCGCCGTACCGCCCGGCCTGGGCCGGCAAGCTGCGCGGCGTGCGCGCGCTGTTCCGCATGCTGCCCTACCTGGGCGCGCTGTGGCGCGCCGCCGGCCGCGCGCAGGTGTTCCATGTGATGGCCAATTCCGGCTGGTCCTGGCACCTGTTCGCCGCGCCGGCGATCTGGATCGCCCACCTGCGCGGCACGCCCGTGGTGGTCAATTACCGGGGCGGCGAGGCCGCCAATTTCCTGAAACAGGCCGCGGCCTGGATGCGCCCCAGCCTGCGCCGCTGCGCCGCGCTGGCGGTGCCGTCCGGCTTCCTGGCGCATGTCTTCGGCCAGCACGGCATCGGCTCGGTGATCGTGCCCAACATCATCAACCTGGAGCGCTTCAGCGCCGACGCCGCGCCGCGCGCGCCGGGCGGCCTGCGCTTGCTGGTGGCGCGCAACCTGGAAGACCTGTACGACAACGCCAGCGCACTGCGCGCCTTCGCCCAGGTGCGCCAGGCGCATCCCGACGCGCAGCTGACGGTGGCCGGCTCCGGCCCGCTGCGCAGCGAGCTGGAGCTGCTGGCGCGTGAACTGGGGGTGGCGGACGCGGTGCACTTCACCGGCCGCGTCGACACCGCTGATATGCCGGCCCTGTACCGCCAGGCCGACATCATGCTGAACCCCAGCCTGATCGACAATATGCCCAATTCCGTGCTGGAAGCGTTGGCCAGCGGCACCCTGGTGGTGAGCACCAATGTCGGCGGCGTGCCGTATATCGTGGAAGACGGCGCCACCGCGCTGCTGGTGCCGCCCGCCAATCCGGCCGCCATGGCGCAAGCCGTGCTGCGCCTGGCCGCCGATCCCGCGCTGGCGGCGGCGCTGCGCAGCGCCGGCCGCGCCAGCGTTGCGCAATATGCATGGAGCAGTATCAAACCGCGCCTGTTCGACGTGTACCGGCAGGCGCTGGCAAGCAAAGGAGGGCGCCGCCCATGATTTACACCGCCCTGGTATCCGGCGTCCTGTTCCCGCTGCATGAAAAGCTGAAAAAGCACAGCAGCGTGGCGGTGCGCCGCCATATGGAGCAAACCCAATACTGGCCGCTGCCCAAGCTGCAGCAGCTGCAGCACGAGCGCCTGCGCGCGCTGCTGCTGCACGCGCAGCAGCACGTGCCGTACTACCGCGATGCCTTTGCCCGCGCCGGTTTCGACGCGGCGCGCGACTTCAGCGGCATCGCCGACCTGGTGCGGCTGCCGCTGCTGGACAAAGCCGCCATCCGCGCCAACATCGAGACGCTGAAGGCCGACAATGCGCAGAACCTGGTGCGCTACAACACCGGCGGCTCGACCGGCGCGCCGCTGACTTTCTACGTTGGGCGCCACCGCGTCAGCCACGACGTGGCCGCCAAATGGCGCGCCACGCGCTGGTGGAACGTCGACATCGGCGACCGCGAAATCGTGATCTGGGGCTCGCCCATCGAACTGAGCGCGCAGGACCGCGTGCGCATGGTGCGCGACACCCTGATGCGCACCGAGCTGATGTCGGCCTTCGCCACCACCGAAGCCGGGCTCGATGGGCACGTCGAACGCATCCGCCAGCGCAAGCCGAAAATGCTGTTCGGCTACCCGACCGTGCTGGCGCGCATCGCCGCGCATGCCGAAGACAAGGGCATCCGCCTCGACCAGCTGGGCATCCGCGTCGCCTTCGTCACCTCCGAATGCCTGTACCCGTCGCAGCGCGAGCAGATCGAGCGCGTGTTCGGCTGCCCGGTGGCCAACGGTTACGGCGGCCGCGATTCCGGCTTCATCGCCCACCAGTGCCCGGCCGGCAAGCTGCACATCACCAGCGAAGACATCGTGATCGAAGTGCTGGACCCGGAAGGGCGCCAGCTGCCGCCCGGCGAATCGGGCGAGATCGTGGTGACCCACCTGCAGTCGGGCGATTTCCCCTTCATCCGCTACCGCACCGGCGACGTCGGCGCGCTCGATAGCGAAGCGTGCAGCTGCGGCCGCACGCTGCCGGTGCTGAAGGAAATCCACGGCCGCACCACCGACTTCCTGATCAACCAGGACGGCACCCTGATCCACAGCGCCGCGCTGGCCTACATCATGCGCGACCTGCCGGAGGTGCGCGCCTTCAAGGTAATCCAGGAGACGCTGGACTGGACCCGGGTGCAGATCGTGTACGACGGCCAGTTCAACGAACGTGCGCGCCAGGGCATCGAAGCCGGCTTCCACGCCCGCATGGGCAAGCAGGTCAGGATCGATGTCGAGCTGGTGCCCGAGATCCTGCCGGAGAAAAGCGGCAAGTACCGCTACTGCGTGACCAAGCTGGAGACCCCATGGAACGCCTTGACCAAGTAAGCCCGGAGGCGACATGCGCGACATAATCCTGACGCTGATCGTCTTCGCCTCGCTGCCCTTCATTTTCAAGCGGCCCTTCTACGGCGCCGTGCTGTGGATCTGGATCAGCGTGATGAACCCGCACACCCAGAGCTGGGGCTTCGCCCAGAACATGCCGTTCGCAGCCATCATCGCCGGCACCACCATCCTGGCCATGATGGCCAAGCCGAAGGAGGTGTACTTCCCGAAGACCGGGCTGACCTGGATGCTCCTGGCCTTCACCGCCTGGATTGGCGTCACCTGCGTGTTTGCCATCGGTCCGCAGGACCCCTGGCCGCTGATGAACAAGATCGTCAAGATCATGGGCATGACGCTGGTGGTGTCGATGCTGGTGCGCACCCGCAAGGAAATCGAGATGCTGGTGTGGATCGTCGTCATTTCGCTCGGCTACTACGGGGTGAAGGGCGGCATTTTCACCATCCGCAGCGGCGGCGCCTATCGCGTGTGGGGGCCGTCCGGCACCTTCATCGAGGGTAACAACGAAGTGGCGCTGGCGCTGATCATGGTGGTGCCGCTGATGCTGTTCCTGATCCCGCTGATTGCCAACCGCTGGGGCAAGCGCGCCATGTGGCTGTCGGCCGGCTTGTGCGCGCTGGCCTCGCTCGGCTCCTACTCGCGCGGCGCGGCGCTGGCGCTGGCGGCGATGCTGGCCTTCCTCTGGCTGAAGAGCCATGAGAAGGTGAAGCTGGGCGCGCTGCTGGTGCTGCTGGCGCCGCTGGCGCTGGTGTTCATGCCCGACCAATGGCACAACCGCATCGACACCATCAACAACTACGAACAGGATGGCTCGGCCATGGGGCGCATCAACGCCTGGCGCATGGCCATCAACCTGGCGGCCGACCACCCCTTCACCGGCGGCGGGCTGCAGATCTACAACGCGGAAATCTTCAGCATGTACGCGCCGATCCCGGATGATATCCACGCCGCGCACAGCATCTACTTCCAGGTCCTGGGCGAGCATGGCTATGTCGGCTTGCTGCTGTACCTGGGCATGTACCTGGTGGTCTGGCGCAACGGCAGCTGGGTGATCAACAATGCCGGCAAGCTGCCGGACATGGAATGGGCGACGCGCCTGGTGCGCATGCTGCAGGTCAGCCTGATCGGCTTCATGGTGGGCGGCGCCTTCCTGAGCCTGGCCTATTTCGATGTGCCGTACTACATCATGGTGATCATGGTGGCGACCCGCCTGCTGGTGGAACGCACGCTGAAGGAGCAGACCGTGCAAAAGATGCAGGAGCAGGAAAAGGAGGCGCACAGTGTGGCTTAAGCGGCAATTGGAGCGGGGCGCCTTGTCCCTGCTGTCCGGCGGCGGCAAGCGTGCCCCGGCGATCCTGATCTACCACCGTGTGCTGCCGGAACAGGACCAGCTGTTCCCGGGCGAAGTGCACCGCGCGCAGTTCGAGCGCCAGCTGGCCTGGCTCAAATCGCGTTTCAACGTGCTGCCGCTGCTGGAGGCGGTGCAGCTGGCGGCGCAAGGCCGGCTGCCGGCGCGCAGCGCCTGCATCACCTTCGACGACGGCTATGCCGACAACGCCGAGGTGGCGCTGCCTGTGCTGCAGCAGCACGGCCTGCATGCCAGCTTCTTCATCGCCACCGGTTTCCTGGACGGCGGCCGCATGTGGAACGACACCGTGATCGAAACGGTGCGGCGCGCGCCGGGCGAGGTGCTCGATGCCAGCCCACTGGGCCTGGGACGCCATGCCATCGGCAGCTGGGAGCAGAAGCGCCAGGCCATCAGTGCCCTGATCGGCCAGCTCAAATACCTGCCGATGGCGCAGCGCCTGGAACAGGTGGAGAAACTGGCGCAGCTGTCGGGCGCCGTGCTGCCGCAAGACTTGATGATGACGACGGCGCAGCTGCGCCAGCTGCACGCGGCCGGCATGGGCATCGGCGGCCACACCGTGAACCACCCGATCCTGGCGCGCCTGGACGGCGCCGAGGCACGGCGCGAAATCGCGCAGGGCAAGGCGGCGCTGGAGGCGGCGCTCGATGCGCCGGTGCGCTTGTTCGCTTACCCGAACGGCAAGCCGGGGCAGGATTACCTGGCCGAGCACGTGGCCATGGTGCGCGAGCTGGGCTTTGATGCCGCGGTCTCGACTTCCTGGGGCGCCAGCCGCGGCGAGACCGACTGGTTCCAGCTGCCGCGCTTTACGCCGTGGGACCAGGGCATGGGCAAGTTCAGCCTGCGCATGGCGCGCAATATGCTGCAGCCGGCCGAGCGCGTGTAAGCAGGCTACTCCTGGCTGCCGTCTTCGCCCTTGCGCAGGCGCGACAGCAAGGCGGCGGTCTGCTCGTTCAGCGGCAGGCCGTGGCGCCGCAGCAGCTGCACGTGCAGCACCAGGTTTTCCAGCACCAGCTTGGCCGCCACGGCCAGCAAGGTCAGGCGCCGGTCCTCCTCGCTGAAAGCTTCCATGGCGTCCGCCATTTCACACAGGTGGGTGGCCACCAGGTTGCGCAAATCCTGTTCATCGAAGGGCAGGTCGGCGAAATCGATCGGATCTTCCTGCTCCACCTCGTGCATCAGCAGCTCGAGTTCCTGCGGGGTGATACCCATGCGTTGCTCCGGTCGTGCACATGAGGCCATTGTAGGCCAACTCGCGCTAGAATGGCCCTTCCCATGGCCCAGATCATATTTACCCAGCAGTTGGCGCGCTTCCTGCCGGTTCCGACACTGGAGACGCAGGCGGCCACCTTGCGTGCCGCGCTGGATGGGGCCTTTGCCGCCAACCCGCGCCTGGGGGCGTATGTCCTGGATGAGCAGGGCCGCTTGCGCGCGAATGTGGTGGTGTTCATCGACGGCAAGCGCTGCGGACTGGACGAGCCCGTGCGCGCCGATTCCCAGATTTATGTGCTGCAAGCCTTATCCGGAGGATGACATGGCTGACCGCGCTTACCTTGCAACCCGGAAGGGCCTGTTCGAGCTGGCCTACCGCAACGGCGAATGGCAGCTGGAGGAGGGCAAATCCTTCTTCGGCGATCCGGTCTCGATGGTGCTGCACGATGCGCGCGATGGCGCCACCTACGCTTGCCTGAACCTGGGCCACTTCGGCGCCAAGCTGCACCGGCGCGATGCCGGCAGCGACAGCTGGAGCGAGATCGCCGTGCCGGCCTATCCGCCCAAGCCGGAAGACAGCACGGACCCCGCCGATTGGACCCTCAAACAGGTCTGGGCGCTGGAAGCGGGCGGGCCCGACCAGCCGGGCGTGCTGTGGGCCGGCACGTTGCCGGGCGGCCTGTTCCGCTCGAATGACCGCGGCGACAGCTGGCAGCTGGTGGAATCGCTGTGGAATGCGCCGGAACGCTTGCAATGGATGGGCGGCGGCTACGACGTGCCCGGCATCCACAGCATCTGTGTCGACCCGCGCGACAGCAATTCCGTGCTGGTGGCCGTGTCCTGCGGCGGCGCCTGGCTTACCCAGGATGGCGGTGCCAGTTGGCAGCTGCGCGCCAGCGGCATGAAAGCACGCTATATGCCGCCTGAAATGCAGGATGCTGGCGCGATCCAGGACGCGCACCGCATCGTGCGCTGCGCCGCCGAGCCGGACATGCTGTGGTGCCAGCACCATTGCGGCATCTGGCGCTCGCGCGACAATGCCGCATCGTGGGAAGAAGTGACCGCACCGCTATCGAGCTTCGGTTTTGCGGTGGCGGTGCATCCGCGCGACGGCAACACGGCCTGGTTCGCGCCGGCCGTGGCCGACCAGCAGCGGGTGCCGGTCGATGCCGCGCTGGCGGTCAACCGAACCAGCGATGGCGGCGCCAGTTTCAGCACCCTGCGCGGCGGTTTGCCGCAGGAGCACTGCTACGACCTGGTGTACCGCCATGGCCTGGCGGTGGCCGATGATGGCAAGACCTTGCTGATGGCCTCCACCACCGGCGGCGCCTGGCTCTCCACCAATGGCGGCGAACACTGGCAAACCATTTCCACCACCTTGCCGCCGGTGTACGCGGTGCGCTTCAACGCTGCGTGAGCCGGTGGCGCAAATGATGGGGAAAGCCCGGCCAGGTGGCCGGGCAGTGCGCTTAGCGGCAGCTAGCCAGCAGCAGCATCAGGCAAGCAACGAGCCAAATGCGCCAGTCGTTGGGAGGCATATGCAGTCCTTTCTTCCAGGGTCGTCAACCGGATTGGCTGATGCTCGGTATAGGACCCTGCGGCGGCATGTTTTATCCGGCGCTGCATTTTGCAATAAAATTTCAAACTATCGATACTTTTGAAATTATCTTTCAATTTTGCGCTGGCACGCCGTAATAGGCGAGGAACATCTCGACCGTGGCGGTGAGCACAGCCTCCTGCTCCTCGGCCGTCAGCGGTGCCTTGCCCATGGCCACTTGCGGCCACAGCGCGAAACTCTTCAGCTGCCCCTGCAGCATGTGCGACATGAAGGCCGGGTCGCCCGCCTTCAGCACCTTATCCTCCTGCGCCGCGCGCAGGAAGGTCGCCACGCCTTCCTCCTTCTTGCCCAGCTTGGCCACCATATCGCCGGCGCGCTGCGGCGCGTGGATGGCTTCGGCGATCGCCACCCGTACCAGGTCCAGGAAATAGGGGTCGCGCAGCATCGCCATCTTCTGGCGCATCAACTCCATCAGCTGCGGCTTGAGCGGCTGGCCCTGACGGTAGCCGATGGCATTCAGCGCGGCGCTGCAGTCCCACAGTTCCTGCAGGATGTGCTCGAACAGGTCGTCCTTGCTGGGGAAGTGGTTGTACACCGTGCGTTTGGAGACGCCGGCGGCGGCGGCGATGCGGTCCATGCTGGTGGCTTCGAAACCGCGCGCGCGGAATTCGGCGATGGCCGCAGTGGTGATGGCGGCGCGTTTGCGGTCGGTCAGTTTGTCTGGTGGGTTCATGCAGAATATTTTACACCGGGTAGTTTACTTTCCTCAAAACAGAAACTACACTGTGTAGTGTTATGACGAAACGAACCCTGCTGATTGGAGCGATCCTGACCATGACTTGCCTCGCCTACGCTGCGGACACCCGCCCGGCATTCCAGAACGAAGCACCGCGCCAGCAGCCGGGCTTCCTGAAAACGCTGAAGATTTTCTGGGACTTCACCTTTAATAAGCCGGCCAACACCGTGCCCTCACAGGTGTTGCCTGTGCAAGTACTCACTCAGGCGCAATTGCTGGCTGCGCCTGACAATACCGTGTACCGCCTGGGCCACTCCACCATTTTGCTCAAGCTCAATGGCGAGTTCTGGCTGACCGATCCCGTGTTCTCCCAGCGCGCTTCGCCGGTGCAGTGGGCTGGCCCGGCACGTTTCCACGCGCCGCCGATCAGCATTGCGGAGTTGCCGCCAATCAAGGGCGTGATCCTGTCGCATAACCACTACGACCATCTTGATTACGACGCCGTGCGCGCGCTGGCAGCCAAGACGGAAGTATTCCTGGCCCCGCTCGGCGTGGGCGACACCCTGGTGTCCTGGGGCATCCCGGTGGATAAAGTGCGCCAGCTGGGTTGGTGGGAATCGGTCTCCGCCGGCAGCCTGAAGCTGACCGCCACCCCGGCCCAGCACTTCTCCGGGCGCGGCCTGTTCGACGGCAACAAGACTCTGTGGGCTTCCTGGGTCATCGAGAGTGGCGACCTGCGCCTGTTCTTCTCCGGCGATACTGGCTATTTCAAGGGATTCAGGGAAATTGGCGACAGGTTCGGTCCCTTCGACCTGACACTGATGGAAACAGGCGCCTACGATCCGCAGTGGCCGGATATCCATATGCAGCCACGGGAAACCCTGCAGGCGCACATCGACCTGCGCGGCAAAGTCATGCTGCCGATCCATAACGGCACCTTCGACCTGGCCATGCACAGCTGGGATGACCCGTTCGAACAAATCACCGCCCTGGCGGCAGCACGTGGACAAACTTTGGCCACGCCCGTGATCGGCGAGCCGTTGTCCATTGCCGCCCCCCACCCGACCGGAGCCTGGTGGCGTCCCCAGGAAAGGAATGACCATGCAACCGTACCAGCACTTCCTTAGTTTGTGGCGGCGCCCAGGTGCCGGCCCGACCCCAGCGCGGCAAATGCCACCGCAAGCACCAAAAAATAACGCCCCTGTGGGAAATTCCCGTTGATTGGCGGCATCTAGCCCATGTGGTAAAGTTGGCAATTACACATTTGCCAACGAAGCCATGAAGCTGAACAACCTGATATCAATTGCGCTGGGTTTTACCTGCTTGCCAGCCCTCGCGGGCCAACCCGGCTGGATCGTCGAAAGCGATCAAAGCGTCGAGGCGCAGTTGAACGCCTGTGCCAGGCCGGATCTCGCAATTGATGCGCCGCTCGGCAACGGGTTTGTGATGGTGTTGTTCCGGCTCACGAAGGACGGCAAGGTGGCACAGGCAGAAGTAACGCGACCCAGTGGAAGTGCAGCAGTGGATGGCGCCGCGCTGCGCGCTTTGGAAAAATGCGAATTGAAGGCGCCAGCATTGGCCGGCAAATGGCAGGCAGCGGGCTACGCGGCCAAGGTTACTCCCACCAGTATCAAGCCGACGGCTGCTTCTGCCACGCCCGAAACGATCGCATCGGGAACCGTGGTACCCCCGCCGGCGCCGCCGATCCAACGTAAGCCCGCCCAGGTGAATTTTGCTACTTGCCACAAGCCGATCTGGCCCAAGCAAGCCTTGCGCGAGGAGCAAACTGGTACCGTGACACTAAGGTTCCTGATCGGTGTGGACGGCACGGTGCACGATTCCGAAGTGCTGCTCACCAGTGGGTATCCGCTGTTGGACTTTGCCGCGCTGGAGGGAATTGAGCGCTGCCGCTTCAAGCCGGCAACAGCTAACGGCGTGCCGCAGGCTGGATGGCAACGGATGCAATATGTCTGGACGCTCGAAGGCGACCCGAAAGAGGACAGCGCTATCCTGGCCGGCTTGCAGTCCGGCATTGAGCAGGGTAAGGCCGACGCGCGCTACCAAATGGCCCTGTACCAGCTCAAAGGTGGAAACAGCCTGATCGCGAAAGACGGCGTGGCAGCCTTGCAGGCGCTGCTCCCACTTGCGGAGGCGGGAATGGCGGACGCCCAGGAAGCGCTGGGCGTGGCTTACCTGACGGGCAACGGTACCGTCCGCGACCCGGCACGGGCGGTCCGATGGTTGCGTAAAGCCGCCGAACATAATTTCTCGAGCGCGCAGTTTGCCCTGGCCCGCCTGTTGCAAGTCGGCGAGGGCACACCGCGCAACGAAAAAGAGGCGTTCGAATGGTATGGCAAGGCCGGGCGCGGCGGTATTGAGCAAGCGTATCTTGCCATGGCTGAAATGATGCTGGATTCGGGCGACGCGGCGACAACGGCGCGCGCTGTTGAGTGGTTGCAGAAAATGACAATGCCTGCCGCACGCTACATGCTGGGCGAGCGGTTTGAGCTGGGGCGTGGCGTGGCGCCGGATTTGCAGCGTGCCAGGGAACTGTATCGCTCGGCGGCGCAAGGCGGTCATGTGCGGGCGCGCCAAGCCCTGCTACGGCTAGGCGAACCTTTGCCTCAGTAAGCCATGTCGGCGCTGGCGCGCTTAAACAGAAGGAACCTAATCAGGCTTCGACGTTGATCAGCTTGCCGATCGTCTGGCCCAGGGTGTTGAGGGTGGGCGGTTTCGGCAGGGCGTCGGGTGGTACGCGTTGTTCGATGGCGCGGTCGAGGCGCGGGGTGGCCAGCGTGGGTGTGGCGGCGGCCTGGGCACGGTTGCGTTCAAGCTCGGTGCGGCTGAGTTCCTGCTCGTTGCGTTCGAGCGCGGCGCGGCTTTCGTCGAGGCGATCCTCATCCTGCGCGACCTGGTCGCGCCCTTGCTGAACTTTGCGTTCGGCAAACGCAACTGCGTTCTGCAGAGAGTTGATGGAATTCAACGAAACCACGAATCTACCCTTAGGAGCAACCTTTCAGTAAGGCACCAACCTAAGGTTAGGCCAAAATGCGTTCGAATGCTAGAGTTTAATGCGTTTTTGATAATTCGGTCGTGTTGAATACTTCTTTCAGCGACTGAGCATCGAGAACTGCCTTGCTCCAGGCCGTGAGTTGTTCGAAGTCGGCTTTGGCCAGCTTGCGTTGCGTCGTTTGCGACAATGGCCCGAAACGCTGTTTCAGTTGTTCTGCCAGCACGAACGCCGCTCCTTTCAATTGCCCCTTGTCGATGAACATTTGCTCCAGAGAGCTGATGTACTCCATTTTGCGCTCCTGTTTCCCTTTGCGGACTGCCTGCCAGTATTGCCTCTCAAGCTCGGCGGGCAAGGTCATCATCCAGTTGATCGCTTTGAACAAAATAATTATGCGCTTCTTGCTCCAGCCATGCTGGAACAATAGTCTGGTGAGCCGCCATTTGGCAGCGTAGCGCTGCGCGGCATTTTCTTTCGTGCGCTGCGTGAGCAAATGCGCCAGTGTGAGCAAGGCGAAAGGGTTGCTTGATGCCTGCAGTTGCTCTTGGCGGTCGGCGAAGTCGAGCAGCTTGACGGTGGCGAACGTGATGCCCATCGATGTGCCGAGCAAGTCGTTGTGGAAACTGTGCGGACGCCAGTGCGAGTCGTCGTCGGCCAGCACCGCCAGGCTGGCGACTGGGCGGTCGTACTGTTCGAAGATCCGGTTGTTCAACGAATGTATGCGGCGCGCGAACGCGTCGTCGCGCTGGGACTGGACTTCGATATGCACCAGTATCCACTGTTCGCTGCCGTCGAGCAGGTGGACCGCCACCAGTTTGTCCGCCACGCGGCCGGCAGGGGCGTCGCCGAAGCCAGTCTGGGCCAACCCTTATCGAGGAAGCGCGGGCGGTGCGACCAGTCGATCTGGGCGCTCAGCTCGGGGAAGTAAAAGTCCATGAAGGCATGAAACGCGTGCGTGAGCATCAGCTTCCAGGGCGAATCGTAGCGGGCGGTGGGGGAGCGCGTGGGCATGGGCCCAGTCTGGCCAAACGCGGGGATGGGGTGTTGAGCCAGCGCAAAAAAAGGGCGCCGCAGCCTTGGAAAATCCTGCGACGCCCGGAGGGGAACTACTTCCTACAGGGAGATGTGGTGCTTAGAAGCGGTAGGCCAGCGACAGCTCCCAGCTGCGGCCGAACAGTGGGCGGGCGTTGATCGGGCCGGTGCCGCCGGTGGTCAGGCGGGAATTGCCTTCCGTCAGGCCGAGCTCGTTCGACACGTTGTTGGCGCTGAGGCGGATCTCAACCTTGTCGCCAATGGTGTACAGCGCGCCCAGGTCGACCGTCTTGTACGAGGGCAGGTATTGCAGGTTGGCCTGGTCGGCCCAGCGGTCGCCGACATAGGTGTAGGTGCCGTACAGCTTGAGGGCCTGGTTGTCGCCGACAGGGATGCGGTAGGTCGGGGTGAAGCGGTACTGCAGCTTGGGCTGGCGCTGCACCTTCTTGCCGGCGGTGGCGGGGTTGTCCTTGTATTTGGAGTCCTGCCAGTTGCCGGTCAGGCTCAGCGACAGGTCGCGGATCGGGCGCACGGCCAGCTCCACTTCCACGCCATCGCCCTTGGAACCGGACACCGAATTCAGGATGGTGCCGTTCGACAGGATCTGCTGGAAGGCGATGCCTTCAAAGTCGGTGTGGAAGTAGTTGATGTACGCGCTGTAGAGCTGGCCGGCGGTCTTGAAGCCGAGCTCGTACTGCTTGACCTTCGGCGTCGGCAGGATGTTGCGGTCGTCGACCTTGGCTTGGGTGCCGGTGTTGCGCAGGTCGTCGAAGGCGACAAAGGTGTGGCCCATATTGGCGCGCGCGAACACGCTGGCATCCCTGGCCAGCTTGTAGTTGCCGCCGATGGTGAAGCTGTTGGCCGAGTCGGTACGCGTAAGCGCGGTGTTGGCGCCGGTCGGCATCGAGGTATTGTTGTTGTAGACCGTCAGCGGGTTATTGTCGGTATCGCCGCTGCGCAGGTTGGAGATGGTGGCATCCAGCTTCTGCCGCTCGCGGCGCACGCCGCCGTCGACCTTGATGCGGTCGTTCACCTTCCATTCGTTGGCGATGTAGAGCGCGGTGTTGCTGCCGTCGTAGGAGGCGACCGGGGCGTAGAACACGCTGCCGTCCTTGCCGTTGTTGGAGACGATCACGCCGTTATCCAGCTTCACGTTGATCAGGCGCGCATTCGGCACCGCCGTCATCAGGTGGCTGCTGCCAAGGTACCACACGTCATCCGATGAGTAGTTGGCGAAGTAGCCGCCCACGGTTACGGTGTTGTCCTTCATCCATTCCTTGCTGACGCGCAGCTCGTCGGTGAAGGATTTCAGCTTCTTCTCCACCGCCCACAGGCCAGCCTGCACCACTTGCTGGCTGCCCGCGACCGGTGCGCCGTCGAGGTACGTCGCTGTGGCGACGGTGCCGCCATGCGAGGCCAGTGCCGCAGCGTTATAGGCGGACATGGTTAATGGGTTGTTGCCGGTGAACATGGCGATGGTGTTCAAGTCGCCGTTGAAGTGGTTGAATTTGTTGGAAACATTCCAGCCGCCGATGTTCTGGTCGAACTCCATGCCGAGCACGGTGGATTTCAGGCCGCGGCCATCGCCCAGGTCGTAGTTCAGGGTCTTGCCCGGCGCGGCTTCCACGGTGAAGCGGCGCATCTCGTTGCTCATCAGGGTGCCCTTGAGCGGGTCGAAGCCGGGGAATTCGGAAATGCTGCGTCCTTCGTTGCTGGAGATCAGCGGCACGCCGGTGTAGAAGGCGTTTTTGTCATCGGTGCGGCGCAGGTAGAAGGTGGCTTCGCCCTGGTCCAGCTTGCGGGTCAGGGTGGCGCTGACCTGGCCGCCGTCGTCGGCCGGGAAGCCGGCGTCGCGCACGCCATGGGTGTTGCGGTAGAAGCCGCCGATGGTGCCGTACCAGCCATCGGAAATTTTGCCGCCATAGAAGACATCGACGCGGCGCAGTTCGCCGGTGCCGGTGGTGAAGCGCACCGTGCCCTCCGGCGTGTCGCCGCCTTTCTTCAGGATGAAGTTCATGGTGGCGCCGGGCTGGCCGCTGGAGAAGATGGTGCTGGGACCGCCGCGCAGCACTTCGACGCGCTCGATGGTGTCATCCAGGCGGAAGGCCGAGGAGCCTTCGAAGAAGGAGAGGGTGGACACCGGGTACAGCGGGTTGCCCTGCATTTGCACCGAGACGAACGGCGAGTCGGAGCCGGACGGGAAGCCGCGCACCTGGATATTGGCGCCGGACTGGCCGCCGGTCGATTCCGCAAAGGCGCCCGGCACCAGCTTCATGACGTCGGCGGTGCTGATCGGGGCGGCTTGCTTGAGCTGTTCTTCCGAGGCGGTGGTGATCGAGAAGGCGGAATCGAGCTTGCGCACACCGCGCGCCGAGGCGACGCCGGTGACCACCACCTGCTGGATTTCCTTCTGGACTGCTTCTGTCGTTTCGCTGGACTGGCTCTCCTGTCCGGCGGCCTGGGCTTGGCCGATCAGGGTCAGCACGGCGATCGATATGGATGACAACAGGAACTTCCGATTGGTCTTCATACTTGTCTCTTCTTTCTGTTTTATGGTGATTCGGCTTCCAAGGCCAGATCATTGAAACAAGAAATGATATCGATGTCAATCGAAATGTTATCGATGTCATTTTGTTGTTGCAGGGTTTGGAAATCTGTCATAATGCCCCGCATGGCTGTCAATAAAACTATGGAAGACCTCGCCAAACTGGCCGGGGTTTCGAAAATTACCGTGTCGCGCGCCCTGCGTGGCAGTCCCCTCGTGACGGAAGAAACGCGGGAGAAAGTGCGCCAGATCGCGGAAGCCCAGGGCTACCGCCTGAACGTGAGCGCACGCAACCTGCGCATGGGGCGTTCGTACTCGGTGGCGGTTGTGGTGGAAATGACACCGGAAAAGGGCCGGCCCATGTCCGACCCTTACCCGCTGGAACTGCTGGGCGGGATCACGCAGGAGCTGACGACAGCCGGCTACAGCGTGGTGCTGACTTCGCGCCAGTTGCTGGACACGGCGCCGGTGCAGGGCGCCGACGGCCTGATCCTGCTGGGCCAGGGTTCGCATGGCGAGGCGGTGACCGCGCTCAAAAAGCGCAGCCAGCCGCTGGTGGTGTGGGGCGCGCCGGAAGCGGGCTCCGACACGGTGGTGGTCGGCAGCGATAACCGCAAGGGCGGCGCCAGCGTGGCCCAGCGCTTCATCGAACTGGGGCGCAAGAAGGTGGTTTTCCTGGGCGACGTGGACCACGCCGAGGTGCAGGAACGCTGCGCGGGCTTTATCGACGCGCTGGGCGGGCTGGGTACGGTGCATATCATGCGGCCGAAGGCTTTCACCTTCGAGGCTGGCTTCGATGGCATCGATTCCCTGCTGAAGAAGAAGGGCTTGTCGTTCGACGGCGTGTTCGCTGCCAGCGACTTGCTGGCGATGGGCGCGATCCGCGCGCTGGCCGAACGCGATGTGCGTGTGCCGGAGCAGGTCTCGGTCATCGGCTATGACGATACGCCGGGCGCGGTGAGCTTTGTCCCGCCGCTGACCAGCGTGCACCAGTACCTGCGCGACGGCGGGGTGCTGCTGGCGAAGAAGATGCTGGCGCTGCTGGAGGGGCAGGCCGTGGCGTCCGAAACGCTGCCGACGGCATTGATCGTCCGGGCCACTTAAAAATTTTTTATACGGAATCCAAACCGGTTTGAATGAGCAAGAAGGATGAAGATGCAGCACACTTTCCCCCTCGACGCCTGGTGTATCCGCGAAACATCCTTCGATGCGGCGTCGAATTTCCTGGATGAGACCCTGTTTGCGCTGGGCAATGGCTATATCGGCCTGCGCGGCACGCCGGAAGAAGGCTACGCGGGCTCGGCCGGCACGTCGCTGGACGGCACTTACCTGAACGGCTTCTACGAATCGGAGCCGATCCAGTATCCTGAGAACGCCTACGGCCTGGCACGCAACAACCAGTTCATGCTGAACGTGCCGAACGCCAAGGGCATCGCGCTGTGGCTGGGCGAAGAGCGCTTCAACCTGCTGCAGGGCAGCGTGGAGAGCTATGAGCGCCGCCTGGATTTCCGCACCGGCCTGCTGGAGCGCGAGCTGGTGTGGCAGGCGCCGTCGGGCCGCCGGGTGGCGCTGCGCAGCCGGCGCCTGGTCAGCTTCGCCAGCAAGCATTTGTTCGCCATCGAGTTCACGGTAACGCCGCTTGGCTTCGACGGCACGCTGCGTTTCGATTGCAGCGTGGATGGCGTGGTGCGCAACCAGGAAGCGGGCGACGACCCGCGCGTGGGATCGGCCACCAGCGGCCCGGCGCTGGCGCTGGTCGGCAACGAGCTGGCGCCGCATTTCGCCGCCCTGCAGCAGCGCACCCATAACAGCGGCTTCACGCTGGTGAGTGCTGCGGCGCAGGTGCTCGATGCCCCGCACACGCTGACCCAGGCCACGGAGCGCGACGGCCTGCGGCTGGTGCAGTCCTATCGCGTGGCGGCGCAGGCCGGGCAGGCGGTGCGGCTGGTGAAGTATGGTTGCTATTACAGCTCGCGCGACTATGCCGAAGACGAGCTGATGGCGCGCGCGCGCGCCGAACTGGAGGCGGCGCGCGGCGCCGGCTTCGATGCGCTGGCCGCGCAGCAGGCGGCCTACCTGGCCGATTTCTGGGCGCAGGCCGATGTCGAAGTGGCGGGCGACGACGCGCTGCAGCAGGGCATCCGCTTCAACCAGTTCCACCTGCTGCAGTCGGTGGGGCGCGACGGCAAGACCAATATCTCGGCCAAGGGCGTGACGGGCGAGGGCTACGAGGGCCACTACTTCTGGGATACGGAGATCTACATCTTCCCCTTCTTCCTGTACAACAAGCCCGAGATTGCGCGCAAGCTGCTGGAGTACCGCTACGCCGGCCTGCCCGCCGCGCGCGAACGGGCGCGCCAGATGTCGCACGCCAAGGGCGCGCTGTACCCATGGCGTACCATCGCGGGCGAGGAGTGCTCGGCCTACTTCCCGGCCGGCACGGCGCAGTACCACATCAATGCCGACGTGGCGTATTCGATCAAGCAGTACATGGACGCCACCGGCGACGATGCCTACCTGCTGCAGTACGGCGCCGAGATCCTGCTTGAAACGGCGCGCATCTGGCTCGGCATCGGCAGCTACAACCGCGCCGGCGACTTCGTGATCAACGAAGTGACCGGGCCGGACGAGTACACCGCACTGGTGAACAACAACTACTACACCAACGCCATGGCGCGCATGCACCTGCAGTTCGCCGCCGCCGTCGGCGAACGCATCGCGCGCGAGCATCCGCTGGAATGGGCGCGCATTGCGGCCGCCGTGGCGCTGGCGGACGGCGAGCTGGAGGAATTCCGCCACGCCGCCGCCGCCATGCTGCTGCCGTACGACGAGGTGCTCGGCATCCATCCGCAGGACGACAGCTTCCTCGACAAGAAGGTGTGGGACTTCGCCGGCACGCCGGACGACAAATACCCGCTGCTGCTGAACTACCACCCGCTGGTGATCTACCGCCACCAGGTGTGCAAGCAGGCCGACGTGGTCCTGGCGCTGCTGCTGCTGGGCGAGCAGTTCACGCTCGAGGACAAAAAGCGCGACTTCGACTACTACGAGGCGGTGACGACGCACGATTCCTCGCTCTCGTCGTGCATCTTCAGCATCATCGCCTCCGAAGTCGGCTATGCCGACAAGGCCTACGACTATTTCATGGAGACGGCGCGGCTGGACCTGGACGACACGCACGGCAATACGCACTACGGCGTGCACACCGCCGCCATGGCCGGCACCTGGCTCGGCGTGGCCTACGGCTTTGGCGGTATGCGCGTAGTGAATGGCGAAGTGCGCTTTGCGCCGACGCTGCCGAAACAGTGGCAGCATTACCAGTTCCGCATCCACCTGCATGGCAGCCTGCTGCAGGTGCGCGTCAGCGCCGGCGGCGCCCAATACACGCTGCTGCGCGGCGAGGGGCTGTCTTTCCGCCATCGTGGCGAGGCCGTTGCGCTTTCGCCGGCAGAACCCACCAAGGAGCTTGCATGAAAGCCGTGATCTTCGACTTGGACGGCGTCATCACCGACACCGCGCACTACCATTTCCTCGCCTGGCGGAAGCTGGCGCAGTCGCTGGGCGTGCACTTCGACGAAGCCTTCAACGAGAACCTGAAAGGCATCGACCGCATGGGCTCACTGGAGCTGATCCTGGCGGGCGCACCGCGCAAATTCTCCGATGCCGAGAAGCTGGCGCTGGCGGATGACAAGAATGAGCATTACAAGACGCTGATCGCGGAAATGTCGCCCGCCGACCTGCTGCCGGGCGCGGTGGCTGCGCTCGACTGGTGCCGCGCGCAAGGCTTGAAGGTGGGCCTTGCGTCGGTGAGCAAGAACGCCTTCACGGTGCTGGAAAGCCTTGGCATCACTGAAAAATTCGACTATGTCGTCGACGCGGCGAAGATCGCGCGCGGCAAACCCGATCCCGAAATTTTCCTGCGCGCCGCGTCGGAACTGGGCGTAGACCCAGCCGAATGCGTGGGCGTGGAGGACGCCGTTGCCGGCGTGAGCGCCATCAAGGCGGCCGGCATGTTTGCCATCGGCGTGGGCCAGCCGGCCACGCTGTGGCAGGCCGACACGGTGATCCCGGGACTGCAGCAGTTCATAAATACAATGGAGACACTATGCAAAACCGGCGCATCATCTGGGTCCTGTTCCTGATCTACTTCACCTTCGCCATCCTGCTGAACAGCGTCGGCACGGTGATCCTGCAGGTGATTAACAACTACGGCGTCAGCAAGTCCGCCGCCAGCGTGCTGGAAGGCTTCAAGGACTTGCCGATTGCCGTGGTGTCCTTCCTGGTGGCGAGCTTCCTGCCGCGCATCGGCTACAAAAAGGCCATGCTCGCCGGGCTGGCCATCGTCACGGTGGCTTGCCTGTCCATGCCGCTGCTGCCATCGTTCGCCACCACCAAGATGCTGTTCCTGTGCGTCGGCGTCGCCTTCGCGCTGGTGAAGGTATCGGTCTATTCCACCCTCGGCCTGGTTGCAGCCGACCGCAAACAGCACGCCGGCATCATGAACACGCTGGAAGGCTTCTTCATGGTTGGCGTGCTGTGCGCCTACTGGGTATTCAGCTTCTTCATCGATTCCGCCGATCCGCGCTCGCAAAGCTGGCTGCAGGTGTACTGGCTGCTGGCCGGCCTGTGCGCGCTGACCTTTGCGCTGCTGGCCGCCACGCCGTTCGACGAGCGCCTGGCAGCGCCGCCGGAAGCGCGCAGCCTGCCGCAGGAATTCGCGGCCATGCTGAAGCTGTTCTTCAAGCCGCTGGTATGCGTGTTCGTGCTGACGGCCTTCCTGTACGTGCTGATCGAGCAGAGCGTGGGCACCTGGCTGCCGACCTTCAACAATGAGATCCTGCACCTGCCGGCCGCCATGAGCGTGCAGGTCACCAGCATCTTCGCCGCCTGCCTGGCGGTGGGGCGCCTGTCGGCGGGCGTGCTGATGCGGCGGCTGCGCTGGTATCCGGTGATGAATGGCTGTCTGCTCGGCATGGGCGTGGTGGTGCTGGTGGCGCTGCCGATGACGCACAACGTGGCGGTACCGGCCGATGCGGGCTGGCTCGACGCGCCGCTGGCGGCTTTCGTGTTCCCGTTGATCGGCCTGTTCATGGCGCCGGTCTACCCCGGCATCAACTCGGTGATGCTCAGTTCCCTGCCCAAGCACCAGCATTCGGCGATGACCGGCCTGCTGGTGATCTTTTCGGCGCTGGGCGGCACCACCGGCTCGCTGGTCACCGGCTATGTGTTCGGCGCCGTCAGCGGCCACTTTGCGTTCTACCTGACGCTGGTGCCGATCGCGATCGTGCTGGTCACGCTGTACTTCTTCAAGCGCGCGGTGGACGGCAGCGATGGCGGCATGGAGGCGCGGGCTATAATTTCGCCATGAACCTGAAGAGCCTGGCCGACCAACTCGGCATGTCCAAGACCACGGTCAGCCGCGCGCTGAACGGCTATCCCGAAGTCAGCGAAGTCACGCGCGAGCGCGTGCTGCGCGCGGCGCGGGAGGCGGGCTACCAGGCCAACCCCATGGCGCGCAGCCTGGCGGTGGGACGCAGCAATGTGCTCGGCACCATCTATCCGCTGCTGCCGGCGGACCTGGGCGACCCGATGTTCTTGGAAGTAGTCGGCGGTATGTCGGGCGCGCTGGAGCAGAAGCAAATGAACTTCATCATCGCGCCGGTGTCGCAGGCGAATGAGATGCCGTCCTATGAACAGATGGTGCGTGGACGCCGCGTCGATGGCCTGGTGGTAAGCCGCACGCTGGTGCACGACGAACGCATCGCCTACCTGGTGCGCGCCGGCTTTCCCTTCGTCGCCCACGGCCGCACCCAGCTCGATGCGCCATACGCCTGGTTCGATTACGACAACGAGGCCGGCATCCGCATGGCCGTGGAGCGCCTGCTGGCGCTGGGCCACCAGCGCATTGCCATGGTCAGCGCGCCGCTGGCGTTGAACTTCGCGGCCCAGCGCCGCAGCAGCCTCCTATCCACGCTTGCCAGCGCCGGACTCGCCGTCGACCCGCGCCACCTGGTCGACGACTGCATCGACCGCCGCGCCGGTTACAGCGCCGTGCAAGCGCTGCTGGCGGCCAGCCCCCGCCCAAGCGCCATCATTGTCGATAACCACCTGGCCGGCGTCGGCGCCGTGCGCGCGCTGCTGGACGCCGCCGTGGCGATTGGCCGCGATATCTCACTGATCGTCTGGGGCAGCATGGCCGATACGCTGGCCGATATTGACGTCACCACCATCGACCAACCCAACGCCCGCGCTGCCGGCGCGAAAATGGCCGATATGCTGCTCGCCCTAATCGACGGCAAGCCTGCCAACTCATTGCAGGAGCTATGGCAACCTGTGCTCACAGCTGGTGCTACCGTTGGCTTACCTTAGCGTCAGACTTGGCCTCGTATATTGAGAAAGCCGAACCAGTAGTAACCTTTCCCCAAATGGCGCGGCTGGGCAAGGTGACACATGACTTGACCTAAGGGTTCGACCCTGCGTGTCAGATTGGTGCCCTTGCTCATTTCCATTTGAAAGTCCGGACAGTATCTGAGGCTGCCGCTGGTCGCGCAAGCCTGCATACGAGGAGGGAAAGCCATGGACACGGAAGCTCCTGCCGTTGGGATCGACGTCAGCAAGCATAAGTTGGATGTTGCTCTGCTGATCGGTGGCAAAGTGCGCAGCAAATCGGTACCAAATTCACCAGCCGGTTACCGGGAATTAAAGATGTGGATGACAAAGCAGAAGGTCGCGTTCGATCAATGCCTGGTTTGCATGGAATCGACGGGAGCGTACAGCGAACCAGTCGCAATTGGTCTGCAGGCACTCGGATTTACAGTAAGCGTTGTCAACCCAGCTCGCATTAAAGGCTTCGGGCAAAGCGAGCTTGTGCGCAACAAGAACGACGGCATTGATGCAGCATTGATTGCGCGGTACTGCGCGATGATGAATCCCGCTCCATGGAAAGCACCGTCGCCTGAGCAACGGCGCCTGCGCGCAATGTGTGATCGACTAAGGGCATTAAAGGACATGCGCCAGCAGGAAGAGAACCGAATCGAAGCATGCCGGACCGTCGAGAGTTCCGAGATGGCGGCGCATATACACCAGCATGTGGTTTGGCTCAGCTTGCAGATCAAGCAGCTAGAACATGAAATTGACGAACATATCGAACATCATTCGGGCCTCAAGCGGGATGCCGACCTAATGGCCAGCATTCCCGGTATCGGACGAGCTACGGTCGCGGTCATGCTTGGATATATCGGGGACCTGCATCGATTTGGGAGTGCGAAGGCATTGGCCGCCCATCTTGGCGTAAGTCCACGCCAGCGCATATCTGGGACTTCTGTGCGTGGGCGTACCACCATGAGCCGAACAGGGAACCGGGCCACGCGCAGCGCGCTTTACATGCCGGCCGTTGTGGCTAGCCGCCACAATCCTGTGCTCAGGGCGTTTTCGGAGCGCCTTCATGCAAACGGCTTGCCGAAGAAGGCAGTGATTGGCGCCGTTATGAGAAAGCTAGTCCATCTGATGTATGCGGTGGTGCGATCTGGTATCGCCTTCGAGCCCAATTACCAGGAAGGGCCTGCGAGAAGTGGGACTTCGTCTGGGTCGTGACGTTAAGCTGCAGCCTCTGGCTTGGATAGCTCACGCAGGATAGCGCAGTCCGAGGACGTTGAACGGGCATTGCAGCGTCCCCGAATTGTCAGCAGTTCTTCGCGCAGCGACGTGAGCTGTGCAATGCGCTCAGCGACTTGATCTATATGCCTGTCTATCAGCGCATTAACACTGCCGCAATCCTCTTCAGGTGCATCACGCGATGCCAGGAGTTGGATAATCTCATCAAGGCCAATGTCCAGGCTGCGACAGTGTCGGATGAATTGAATGCGGCGGACCGACGACTCGTCATACGAACGGTAATTCGACTCACTTCGACTTAAAGCATCAAGCAAACCACGCCGTTCATAAAACCGTAGTGTTTCCACCGTGCAACCAGTTAGCCGAGCCAACTCTCCAATCTTCATGACAACTCCCACAAAATCTCTTGACCCTATAGTAGGTACAGGGTCTCTAATTGGCAAGACCGAATAAAATTGGAGATTTGTATGTCGGATTGCTGTTCTGGAGGCTGCAGTACCCAACCGCCGGTGGACCCGCGCTACCGGCGCGCCCTGATGTTCGCACTAATCATCAATTCGATCATGTTTGTGGTCGAACTCGCGAGCGGCATCAAAGCCGATTCGGTCTCTCTACTTGCCGATGCAGTGGACTTCCTGGGTGACGCGGGGAACTATGCGTTATCGCTTTACGTTCTTTCAATGGGGCTCGTATGGCGGTCCCGAGCAGCCCTGTTTAAGGGGCTGACGATGGGTGCCTACGGTGTGTTCGTCTTAGGTAAAGCCGCATGGACCTTGAAATCCGGCACAGTGCCCGAGGCTGTCACAATGAGTGCCATTGGTGCTCTGGCGTTTGCGGCGAATGGCGCAGTAGCGATCATGCTGTACACCTTCCGCAGTGGCGACGCCAACATGCGGTCGGTTTGGCTCTGTACTCGTAACGACATGATCGGCAACGTGGCAGTCATTCTAGCGGCCGCTGGCGTGTTCGGAACGCAGTCCGCTTGGCCGGACCTATTGGTTGCGGGTGTGATGGGGGTTCTTGGACTGACTGCCGCAACCGCTGTTATCCGCCAGGCCCTTACTGAGCTTGCTAGTCCAACCAGGCAGCAATCGCGAGAACTGCGCCGTTGAATCGATTAGTTTCAGTCATTGAAGCCAAGAAAGGAACTATTGACGATTCATCGTTTCCTTCAGTTGGTTCAATGCTGAGTCCAGCTCCGCGTCTCGCCGTTGGAGCAAGTCCAGTTTGAGCGCATGATTGGCGTTTGCGCATGAAATCCCTTCAGGGGTTGCCCGCCAAATCCGCTGGGCACGGTCGTCAGTATCGTTTATCTTCTGCCGGTTACAGGATTCCGCAACCGCTTTGGCATAGTCTAAATTCGCTTGAAAGTAATTTAGTGGTTTTGCGGTGATGCTTGGCCTTCCCCCGTCCTGAATTGTCCACCAAAGCTGAAATCCAATTCCCATTGACAGGACCAGGAGCAGCATAAGGGATGCATACAAGACGTATCGGTGTCGGCCATTGGCTATTTGGTGATACATGAGTCCCCCCCATGTGGGCCGGTCACTAACCTCGCGAACAACATCCGCCTTCAGGATTTTGCATTGGTGGACAAACCACCGTGCCGTATGAACAGTAGACGCAGCAGTCGCCTTGCTTCGGTCGAAGGACGGTATGGCATTTCTCACATTCATAGTGCCACTGGCAGGCATCGACTGGCATCGTCTCCTGTTTGGCATGACCGCAAACTGGGCATGTCAGAACTGAATCAAGGACGACGACGCTCATTTCGGTTCTCCAACTGCCTTGGATGGGTAGCCAGCCTCTTCAGTCGCTTTAGTCAAGGCGGCGATGTTGGTCTTTGAATCATCGAAAGTCACTACAGCTTCGCGTTTTTCAAAATTCACTTCGATTGCGCTTACGCCGGGCACACGACTAAGCGCTTTCTTCACTGTAATCGGACAAGTCGCACAATCCATTCCAGGTACCGATAAAGTGACTCCTTTGGAGGCCGCCCACGAAGCGGAGCTCAGGGCGAATAAGGCAATCGCGACTGCAAATTTTTGCATGATTTGTTCCTTGAGTTAGTAGAACCAGGGAGCTATCCAGGGAAAGCTGACAGCGATGAGAAGCAGCAAGACGACCATGATGTACAACACCTGATACGACCACCTGACTTGTGGGATCGCGCAAGCTTCTCCTGGAGCACAGTCTGTCGTAGGACGCCAGACGCGGCGCCAGGACATTGCCAGCGCTACAAATGAGATACCTACGAAGAAAGGTCGATACGGCTCAAGCTGCGTTAATGACCCGATCCATGCGCCCGAAACTCCCAGCATGAGCAACAGTAACGGACCGAGACAGCACGTTGAAGCTAGAATTGCGGCGACGCCTGCCGCAAGAAGGCCGACGCGCCCCGTTCTGCGGCTTGCCTTGGTTGGTAATTTCGAGTTCATAGCGTAAGCTTAATCCCGTACATAAGTACGGAATCAAGAAAAATGAACGAAATCGAATTCACTATTGGCGCTTTGGCAAAATCAGCAGGCGTGAACCTGGAGAGCATTCGCTTCTATCAACGCAAAGGGTTAATGGCGGAGCCCGACCGAATACGCGGAACTATTCGGCGGTACGGCGCTACTGACCTCGCACGACTGCAATTCATCAAGGCTGCGCAGAGAATCGGCTTCTCGCTCGATGAGGTAGCTGAATTGTTGCGATTAGACGATGGCACGCACTGCGAAGAAGCCCGTCATCTGGCCGAGCAGAAATTGCGCGATGTGCGAGAGCGAATCGCTGATCTTGGCAGGATCGAGAAAGCTCTGGACCAATTGGTAGTCAGCTGCTGCGAAGTTGCAGGGAACGTGAAATGTCCTTTAATTGAATCGCTCTACCATCGGACATAACTTGAAAAACAAGACAGTATCTAACAGGGATTGTCAGTTGCGAGCAGCTTTCGCCACCGAACACAAGAGTCAAGGCACTCACCGTGTCTCACTTCGTCGTTCCGTTGCCAAATTTAGCTCAAGGGCTCGTTCGCGGGCCTGATGGAGCGGGCGGCTAAACACCGCCATGACCAATCCCAGCGCTAAACCAGCAATTCGGGCGGTCTGGTATGCATGACGGTCACCAAACGCCGCACGGGCTGCCAGAGCTGCGTGGACTTTTCCTGCGGTCGCAAAGTCAGTTCGCCTGGTCATCTTCGTACCCTACTCCCAATTCAGGTAACCAGATGTTCGTTACGCCAAACACGTAGCTCGGCGCGTGCAGCCAAGGTGAAATGCGGGAATCTGCCTGATGGGGGGCAACGCAGAGTTGGTCGAACAGGCATATGATGATTAGGTACGAAAGTGGAAGTTGATTTCCCATGAATACCCTAGCCATCGTCGGCATCCTTTTGATGCTTCCATTCGCTTACGGCGCGCTATTTCAGTCCCGTCCGAAAAACTGGGTGCCGGAACATGCGTCCATCGCAATGCTGGAGATCGCAGGGCTAGTCATTGGCCTGATCCTGTTTCTAATCGGTGTGTTTGCATGACCCGCCATTTCGCGAAATGGTGGACAATCGGGTCCCTGGCGACTTGAAAAACAAGACAGTATCTGACATTGCCCGCCAGATAGGTTAGAGTTCTCGTTAGCTAGGCGGCAGTCACATTATTCATCCAACAATTTGACGAGGGAGTATGCATGACTGAAAAGAGACTGGACGTGACCGTTCTGGAGGCACTGAACCATTTGATCAGCAATCATCCACAGCTCCTCGCGTCCGTATACGAAATCGTGCATGACCGGCTCGGACTGCCGAAGAACGAACTGCCTTATGTGTTGGGGCATAACCGCATCCCCCTCATCGACATCCACCAGTTCGACTATGATCGCGAACTTGGCGTCGAGATGGACATTCGTACCAAGTACAACTACGACGGCATCCTGGCGCGCATCTACGCCGAGAACAAGGGCTGCCTGGTGCACAAATGGCACCAATATATTCCGCTTTACGACCGCTACTTTGGCCCATACCGCGGCAAGAAGATCCGCTTCCTGGAGATAGGCGTCAGCAAAGGCGGCAGCCTGCAAATGTGGCGCAAGTACTTCGGCGACGAAGCGATTATTTATGGCATCGACCTCGACCCCGAATGCGCGAAATTAGATGGCCAAGCGGGCCAGGTGCGCATCGGTTCGCAGACCGACCTGCAGTTCCTGGCGTCCGTGGTCGACGAGATGGGGGGCGTCGACATCGTGCTCGATGACGGCAGCCACCATATGGACCACATCCCCGTCACGCTGAAAGCCCTTTTCCCGAAAGTCAGCGAGGGAGGGCTGTACCTGATCGAAGATTTGCATACGGCTTACTGGGAAACCTTCGGGGGCAGCTACCGCTCGCCAACCAACTTCTTCAGCACAGTCATACAGGATTTGATCGACGACATGCACCACTGGTACCACAAGGATGGTCAGAGGCGGCCGGAAGTCAGCAATTTCTGTCCAGGCGTTCATATACATGATTCCCTCGTGGTGCTGGAGAAGCAGCGTGTGCTACGGCCTTCGCGTTCAATGATTGCCTAATTACGGATGGAGGGCCTGGCGCAGCTCTGCTGGCGCTGCCTCCCCGCCGGGGCCAACGGCATGCACGGGGCGTATTCGGGTGCCAGCGACTGCAAGTTGCGAAGCGGCTAAGCTCTGATGGCCTCTACCGGCACTGCTTCATGATCAGCTAATGGAAGGATGGCCTGGCGGTAGGGTTGCACTTCGTTTTCCACATACCAATTAGCCCACAGCCGGTGACGCGCGCGGCCGTCTTCGGCGCGGTCGGGTTCCAGGCTCAGGTAGTTGCGCGCGCCGATGTAGCGGTGCGAGGTGCCGGGGAATTTGTACATGGCGGTGCTGATGCCGCCTTCCAGCTGCTCCACTTTGTCGCCCACATGCTCGAGGTAGAACAGCGCCATGGCCGGCGGCGGAGGGTGCACCACGCCGGACGACGTCAGCTGGTGGATGGTGATCGGCTTGCCCTGGTAGCTCTTCTGGCTCGATTCGATGGCGCCAATCGCGGCCACGTGCACGTCGCCTGAGAGGATGGTGACGCGGCCGCCGGTGCGCTGCGACCATTCCTGCAGGCGGTGGATCAGGCGCAGGCGCTCCCACTGGTGGGTGCGGCTGAGCCAGTGGTCTTTCAGGTCGTCTTCCAGCTCCTGCTGGCCGGGCAGGGCGCACAGCAACATTTCCAGTGTGCTGAAGTCGGGATGCACGACCGGGATGCTGGACATCAGCAGCAGGTGCTTGCAATCGGTCTGGGCGTCGAGCCAGCGGTAGGCGGCATCCCAGGAGGCGGGGCTCATGACTTGGTCGGGCGTGCGCTCGCTGCGCAGGTCGAGCACCAGCAGGCCGTAATCGCCGATGCGGGCGGCTTTGCTGAAGCCGGGCTGCAGCGGCAGGCGTAGCGGCACCTCTTCGTGTGCGGCGCTGTGCTGCTGGAACAGCAGGAAGTAGTCGCGCGCCACCTGGTAGATCATCTCGAATACCGGCGATTGCTGGAAGGCGGGCGGGTAGGAGCCCCAGCCGTCGATGATGTCGTGGTCGTCCCACATCATCACGGTGGGGACGGTGGCCATCATGCGCGCGATGTGTTGGTAGGACCAGACCTTCAGGTAATTGGCGAAGAAGAAGTCGTCGACTTCGGTTTGCAGCGCTTTGCTGACCGGCTTTTTGGCGAGCTTTTTGTCGTTCGGCGCGGCTGCCCAGTCGCGCAGGGAGGTGGTGGTCCACATGGCGTCGCTGTACACCTGGTCGCCGCCCATCAGCAGCAGGTGGTAGGGGCGCTGCGCGTGGTTGGCGTGCATCTTGTTCCAGACCGGGTCCTGCGGGATGTCCTTCATCTTCTTGTAGTCGGAGAAGCCGTTGCAGGAGGTGTAGGCGCAGGTGGGGGCGCTGTCGCGCGCGGGGACGGTGAAGCTGTGGGACTGGCCGTCGACCGTGTATTCGATCTGCAGGTCGCGCGTGGGGTGCTGGTCGACGCTGATTAGCCAGCTGTCGGCGTGGTGCACGCTGCGTTTGTGCAGGCGGCTGCGCAGGCGGCGCGCTGTGGGCGCGAGTGGGGTTGCGGCGCTGGTTGCGCTAGGGAGTACGCTGGCTTGGAAGGTGGGCTCGGTTTCGCCGGTCCAGATGACCAGGGCGCTGACGGTCCATTTGCCGTCGGCGCATCCGCAGAATTTCAGGATGGGGCCTAGCACAACTGCCACATTACTCTCCTTGCAATATTGATAAATATTGCATAGTACATGAGGTTGGTGGTTTGGCGTACGGACGGTGTCCTGGAACGGCTTTAGGCTGTGACTACTGTTCTGTTGTCACAGGGAGGCTGTCATGGGGAAGTATTTCTTGGCTTGGCTGTTGGGCGTGCCGGGGATTGTGTTGTTGTTGATTTGGCTGTTCTTCCATTAACCCCGGTAAACCAGGGTCAGGCCCAAGGGCCTGACCCTTCCTGCATTACATATTGCGGCGGTATTGGCCGCCAACTTCGAACAGCGCGGTCGTGATCTGGCCCAGCGAGCAGACGCGGGCGGCGTCCATCAGCTTGGCGAACACGTTTTCGTTGTCGATGGCGGCTTTCTGCAAGGCTGCCAGGGCGGCCGGCGCTTTGTCGGCGTTGCGGGCGTGGAAGTCGGCCAGGCGGGTCAGCTGCGATTGCTTTTCGTCGTCGGTGGAGCGGGCCAGTTCGATGGTGGCCGGGGCTTCCGAACCTTTCGGGTTGCGGAAGGTGTTGACGCCGATGATAGGCAGCGAGCCGTCGTGCTTCTTGTGCTCGTACAGCAGCGACTCTTCCTGGATCTTGCCGCGCTGGTAGCCGGTTTCCATCGCGCCCAGCACGCCGCCGCGTTCGGCGATGCGTTCGAATTCCTGCAGCACGGCTTCCTCCACCAGGTCGGTCAGCTCTTCGATGATGAAG
>NZ_JAYSCO010000063.1:0-23971 GCF_041914865.1 Pseudoduganella sp.
ACCGACGCCGAAGGCCGCCTGATCCTGTGCGACGCGCTGACCTACGCCGAGCGCTTCAACCCGGCCGCCGTGATCGACGTGGCGACCCTGACCGGCGCCTGCATCGTCGCCCTGGGCCACCACAACAGCGGCATCTTCGCGCGCGACGACGACGCCGGCAATGCCCTGGCCGACGCCCTGCTGGCCTCCGGCAAAGCCACCGGCGACACCGCCTGGCGCCTGCCGATCGGCGAGCAGTACAACGAGCAGCTGAAGTCCAACTTCGCTGACCTGGCCAATATCGGCTCGCCAGGCGGCGCCTCCTGCACCGCCGCTGCCTTCCTGGAAAACTTCACCCGCAAGTATCCATGGGCGCACGTCGACATCGCCGGCACCGCCTGGAAATCGGGCGCCGCCAAAGGCGCCACCGGCCGTCCGGTACCGCTGCTGACCAACTTCCTGATCAGCCGCGCATAAGCCAGTAAGGGCGGGAGCAATCCCGCCCTTTTTACTTTCCGGCAATGTATGATGCAGGCATGACCTGCTACCACCCGCACCCCGACGACAAGGGCCGCCCCGTCGTCATCCGTACCCCCTCCATCCCCACGCCGGTTGAGCATTGGCTGCAGCCCGGCTTGCGCGCCACCGTGCTGCCGCAAGGCGCACTGCCGCCAGCGCTGTCCGGCCTCGCCTTCGCGCCCTGGCACGACGCGCCCACCAGCGACGAGGGCTGGGCCAGCGTGGCGGGCCAGGCCCGCATCGAGGAACCGGCCTTCATCCTGCCGCCGGGTAAAGCCGCCGCTGCCGGCGTCGCCATCGAGGAGGATGACGGCCGCATCTGGCTGGTGGCGCCGTCCAACCAGTTCGGCGGCTACCAGGCCACCTTCCCCAAAGGCCGCGTGGAGCCGGGCTTCAGCCTGCAGGCCAGCGCGATCCGCGAAGCGTTCGAAGAATCGGGCCTGCAGGTCGCCATCACCGGCTTCCTGGCCGACTCCGCGCGCAGCCAGACCTTCACCCGCTACTACCGCGCGCGCCGCGTCGGCGGCACGCCGGCGGCCATGGGCTGGGAGACGCAAGCCGTGCACCTGGTGCCGCGCGCGCAGCTCTTGGACGTCGCCACGCATGCCAACGACAAGGCGCTGATCGCCCTGCTCACCTAAGCCTTTGCCATATCGTTATAATTTTTAGTACAATCCAGCTGACATTGTAACCAGGAGTCAGCTTGGTCCAACTTTCGAAATCGCGCTTGCTGGCGTTCCGCCAGTGCCAGCGCAGGCTTTGGCTGGAGCTCTATCGGCCCGAATTGCGCCACGATACCCCGGGCAGCCAGGCCAACTTCGCCGCCGGCCACCTGGTCGGCGAGCTGGCGCGCCGCCTGTACGACCCGCGCGGCCTTGGCCACATGTTCGACCCCATGCGCGACGGCGTGGCGGCCAGCCTCGCTGCCACCCAGGCCCGGCTGCCGGAACGGCGCCCGCTGTTCGAAGCGGGCTTCGCCGCGCTGGGCGCCTTGTCGTATGCCGACATCCTGCTGCCGCACGGCGGCGGGCAAGGCTGGCGCCTGGTCGAAGTCAAATCATCCACCGAGGTCAAGGACTACTACCTGGACGACGTCGCCATCCAGGCCGCCATCGCCCGCGCCGCCGGCTTGCAGCTGGACGGCATCAGCATCGCCCACATCGACAGCAGCTGGACCTATCCCGGCTACGGCGACTACCGCGGCCTGCTGGTCGAGCAGGACGCCAGCCACGCAGCCCAGGCCCGCAGCGGCGACGTGGCAGCCTGGATCGCGGCCGCGCAAGCCATCGCCGCGCTGCCGGATGAGCCGATGCTGCGGCCGGGCCGCCAGTGCACGACGCCCTGGCCATGCGGCTTCGCTGCGCACTGCGCGGGCACAGAGCCGCCGACCGAGCATCCCGTCAGCTGGCTGCCGCGCGCCACCGCCAAAGCCCTGCGCGCCTGTATCGACGGCGGTGCGCGCGATATGCGCGATGTGCCGGATGCGCTGCTGAACGAACAGCAGCAACGGGTCAAGCACGCCACCCTGTCCGGCCAGGCCTACTTCGACGCGGCGGGCGCCGCGCGCGAGCTGGCGCCGCATCCGCTGCATGCCGGCTTCCTCGACTTCGAAACCATCCGCTTTGCCGTGCCGGTGTGGGCCGGCACCCGCCCCTACCAGATGATCCCCTTCCAATTCAGCCTGCACTGGCTGGATGAACGCGGCGAACCCTGCCTGCACAAGGAATTCCTCGACCTGTCCGGCGACGACCCCTCATGGGCCTTTGCCCAGGCGCTGGTGGCGGCCTGCGACCGCCCCGGCCCGATCTACGCCTATAACGCCGGCTTTGAACGCGCCCGCATCAAAGAGCTGGCCGAGCGCTTTGCCGCGCTGGCGGCGCCGCTGCAAGCGATCCAGGCGCGCATCATCGACCTCTACCCGATCGCCCAGCGCTACTACTACCATCCCTCGCAACAGGGCAGCTGGAGCATCAAGCAGCTGCTGCCAGCCATTGCGCCCGACCTGCGCTACGACGCGCTGGAGGGCGTGCAGCACGGCGGCGCCGCGATGGACGCCTACCTCGAAGCCTGCGCCCCCGGCACCAGCCCGGAGCGGCGCGCAACGATCCGCCGCCAGCTGCTCGATTACTGCCACCTCGACACGCTGGCCATGGTGCGCATCTGGAAATTTTTCAAACAGTAAGGCGCGACATACATGAAGATGCATGACCTCGGACTGGATAATGAACTGGAACACCTGTGTGCGAGCAATGAGTTCAAAACGCTACTCGATGAATGGAATCGTTTTTCCCCATTCCGCGTCATGCGTGCCGAAAGGCAGGAGATCCGCCACACCACCACCCTGGCCTGGCTGCTTGACCCACGCGGATCGCACCAGCTGGGCGATGTGTTCCTGAACAGTTTCCTGCGGCGGCTGCCCGGGTTCGGCCAGTTCAGCGCAGAGAATGCCCAGGCGAGCTGCGCCCACGTTTCGCGCGAGGTTCCGCTCTCCACGCGCCAGAAGGCAGACTGGCCAGCCCTTGAGCAGGAAGACGATTTCGGCGCTCTCCAGAAAAAGAGCGGCAATCGGCTCGATGTCCTGGTCGAGGGGCGGAGCGCGAACGGACGCCCCTGGGCAGTGGCAATCGAAGCAAAGATCGGCAGCAAGCAGGCGCCAGGCCAGCTGCAAGCGTATGCCGCGCATCTCAAAAGACGCTTCGAGAACGCGGACTTGCTGATGCTTTATCTGACCATCAACGAAGACGAGCCGCAAGGTTGCGACGAATGGGTCAACGTGCTCTGGGGTGCGACAGTGGCCAGCGCCCTGGACGCGACGCTGCAAGCCGACATTGGGACGCGCGTGAAAGAATTCCTGCAGGACTACCAGCACCTGCTGCGCTTCGCCGCTGACGACAGCGGCAGCGAACTGGCGCAGAAGATCTCCACCTTCGCGAACAGCCCCTCAGCCGCACCCGTCCTGCGCAGGCTGAAATGGCAAAGCAAGGCACTGCGCGATGTGCGTGGCTGGAGTGCCAGCGCGCGCGATCGGACGTTCTGGCAGCATGAATCACTGCTGCGCAAATGCATGGCCGCCGTCCTGGACCCCTCGGCGCTGCTGGTCTGGAAGACCGTCAGCCAACACCTGGCGCCGCGAAACGACTTCTCGATTCTCACGGAAAGCAGCAACAACACGCTATCGGTGCAGTTTGTACCGAAAGCCTGGGAAAACCTGGCGCCGTTGAAGCATGGCGGGAGCTGGAACCTGTGCTACCACGCGGAGTTCCGCAACGTCCAACAAGACATCGAACTGAAACTGTACCTGCCACCACGCAAAGACAACGCCCCCGCGAAAAACCTGGTCGAAGCGCTGCAAGCGAAAGGCCGCCTGCGGCCGGACTTCGAGCCGCAACAGGCAGCGCTGGCAAACTACCTTGCGCCGGAAGGGAAATCGCTCAAGCTCCATACCATGACGATTGCCTGGGCGCTTGCGGACGACGGTTCCGTCACGATCGACGAGCAGGCGCTGGCTGGCTTCTGTGCCAGGTTCAGCGCGCAATGCACAGTCCATACCAAGGCGCTTCAGGCAGCCTTCGCCTCGTAGATGGACGCTCGATTGGCAACGTGCGGAAAGCAGCCTGGCGCAGGCACTGCGACAGGCTGGAAGAGATCAGTAGATCGTGGTGGGTTGCGGCTGCTGGGCTGGCGCCCCGCGTGCCGCCGCGCCTTCGCCGCGCTGCAGGATCACTGTCAGCGTGGATGGCAAGTCAAAGCCGGCGCCAGTCTGCTTGTCGACGATCTGGCCCGCACCGAGGGTAAAGATGATGTTGCCCCAACGCGAAGCGTTCTGGCGCGCATCGATCTGATCGAAGGCCCAGACATCCTCACGGCGGCAGTCCACCACGAGCGGCTCGGTGCTTTTGTGCACCGTTACCCGCCCGGGCGAAGTGACGAACCAGCGCCCCTTGTTATTCGACAGGACGCAACCGATGCCCGACACCTGCTGGTGGTCCAGCACGGTCTGCACCAGTACCGTCTGCTCAGTCGAATCGAACAGGGTCGCGCAACCGGCCAGCGCCGCTGCGGCAAGCGCAGCGAACGTGACTCGGCTCAGCCTGGATGGCATGCAGGCAGACTCATTCGCCCGACTGGGCTTTTTTCTGCTTGAGGCCCTGGATGACGTTCAGGATGTCATCCATGCCATTGCCGCCCCCCATGCCCTGGAACGCATCGAGGACTTCGTTCAAGACCTGGTTGCGTACTTCGGCATCGGCTGTTGCCATGGCAGTTGGACGCTGGGCGACGGCGGCGCGTGCCGCAGTCGCTTCCTTGGCCGACTTGCGGCCTGCTGGCGACTTGCCATGTTCCAGCGCCGCTTGCCAAATCAGCCAGCGGCGTTGCGTTTCATAGACCAGATACTCGTCTGGCTTGTCTTCGCGCCGACGGACGATCTGACCGTCCTTCTGCGCCCATGCTTCGAATGCAGATCGCATGTTATTCCTTTAGTTTGCAGTGCCTGTTAAATCGGAATTAGTTTCCCTATATTACCACTTATTGACGCAGGACAACATTCCGCCCGTTGCAAATAAGCAAAAATACCCAGCTTCGCGGAAACAACTTCGATACCAACCTGTTGTGACTACTTACGTTTACGGTTGTTGATAGCGTAATTTTAGTACCAATCTGATAACTTTGAAGCACTATTGGAAATTATTTTTACGGTGCGCCCTTTTTGCTACAGGATTTCGCAATTTTGATGACACCGCAGAATCATTCCATGACTCAAAAACGACAGCTTCACAGACCGTAGCAAGTATTGTTAAGATCAGCGCCCACGCAACTTGAAAGATCGTTATGAAATTGGCCACTTGGAATGTTAACTCATTGAACGTTCGCTTGCCGCACGTTATGAAATGGCTGGGTGAAAACCCGGTGGATGTGCTATGCATCCAGGAAACCAAGCTCACCGACGACAAGTTCCCGGTCAAGGAAATCGAGGAAATGGGCTACCAGGTGGTGTTCAACGGCCAGAAAACCTACAACGGGGTCGCCATCCTGTCGCGCCACCCGATGGAAGATGTGGTCAAGAACAACCCGCACTATCCGGACGAGCAACAGCGCATCGTGGCTGCCACCATCAACGGCATCCGCATCGTCAATGCCTACGTGCCGAACGGCCAGGCGCTCGATTCGGACAAATACGTCTACAAGCTGGGCTGGATGGCGGCCTTCCGCGACTGGCTGGGCGAAGAGATCGCGCGCAACCCGCAACTGGCCGTGCTGGGCGACTACAACATCGTGCCCCACGTGCGCGACACCCACGACCCGGCCATGGAAGGCGACATCTTCTGCTCCGACAAGGAACGCGCGGCCCTGCAAGCGCTGATCGACCTCGGCCTGCACGACTCCTTCCGCCTGTTCGAGCAACCGGAGAAATCCTTCTCCTGGTGGGATTACCGCATGCTCGGATTCCAGAAGAACAAAGGCTTGCGCATCGACCACGTGCTGCTGTCGGCGCCGCTGAAAGAACGCTGCGTTTCCTGCGTGATCGACCGCGCCCCGCGCAAGTGGCAGCAGCCGTCCGACCACGCCCCCGTAATCGCCACCCTCGGCGCTTAAAAAAAATGGGGACGGAAAAAATGGGGACGTACCCCATTTATTGGGTAGTTCTCAATAAATGGGGTACGTCCCCATTTTTTCCGTCCCCATTTTTTTCTCCATCATGAGCTGGGCGCGCACGCCCAGCACCGGTTTCGAGAACAGATAGCCTTGGGCGTAAGTGCAGCCCTGCTGGCGCAGCAGCTGGAACTGCCCTTCCGTCTCCACCCCTTCCGCTACCACGCACAGCTGCAGGCTGTCCGACAGCGCGATGATCGCGGCCACGATGGCGCGGTCTTCCGCACTTTCTTCCAGGTCTTTGATGAAGGCGCGGTCGATCTTGATCTTGCGCACCGGGAAGCGCTTGAGGTAGGCCAGCGAGGAATAGCCGGTGCCGAAGTCGTCGATCGACAGGCGGATGCCCATGGCGTTGATCTGGCCCAGGATTTCCAGCGTCTGCTCGCCGTGCTGCATCAGCGCGGTTTCGGTGATTTCAAATTCGATCAGCGCCGGGTCGATACCGGTTTCGTCCAGCGTGCGGCGGATGGAATCGACCAGGCCGCGGTGCATGAACTGGCGCGCCGACAGGTTGATCGCCAGCGGCACCGGGGCCATGCCCTGGCGCTGCCATTCCATGCTTTGCTCGCAGGCGCGGCGCAGCACCCATTCGCCGATCGGTACGATCAGGCCGTTTTCTTCGATCAGCGGGATGAACTGGTCCGGCATCACCAGCCCGCTCGACGGGCGGCGCCAGCGCAGCAGCACTTCCAGCGTGGCCAGGCGGCGCGTGGCGATGTCCATGATCGGCTGGTAGTGCAGCTCGAACTGGCCCAGCTGCAGCGCCGAGCGCAGGCTGCTCTCCATTTCGAAATGCAGCGCCGCCGCCGTATTCATCTCTTCGTTAAAGTACTGGTAGTTGTTGCGGCCCGATGCCTTGGCGTGGTACATGGCCGCATCGGCATTGCGCATCAGCGATGCCACGTCGTTGCCGTCGTCCGGGTAGGTGCAGATGCCGATCGACGGTGTGATGTGCAGCAGCCGCCCTTCCAGCGGGATCGGCTCGGACAGCGTGTCAATGATCTTTTGCGCGACGTGGCTCGATTCTTCCGTGTTGCGGATGCCCGGCAGCAGCACCACGAACTCGTCGCCGCCCAGGCGCGCCACCGTATCGCTGGCGCGCACGGCGGCTACCAGGCGCCCCGCCACTTCCTTCAGAAGCGCGTCGCCGGTCATGTGGCCGAGCGAGTCGTTGATGGTCTTGAAGCGGTCCAGGTCGATGAACATGACGGCCAGGCGGCGCTCCGAGCGCTGCGCCGCCAGCATGGCGCGGTCCAGGCGGTCGGCCAGCAGCGCGCGGTTGGGCAGGCCGGTCAGGCTGTCGTGGTAAGCCATGTGGTGCACGCGCGCTTCGGCCTGGCGCCGCTCCACGATCTCGGCCTGCAGCTGGGCGTTGGCGCCGGCCAGTTCGGCGGTGCGTTCCAGCACCCGCACTTCCAGCTCGTCGCGCGCGCGGCGCACCGCTTCGGCCGCTTCGCGGCGCGAGGTGACGTCGTCGATCAGCCAGACTGAGCGCCCTTTCGGGTCGGCCATGTCGAACGGGCGGCCGGACAGGCGCGCCCAGAAGCGGCTGCCGTCCTTGCGCACCAGCTGGTATTCGTAGGAGCTGGCGTGGCCGGCCAGGAAGTCCTTCTCGGTCGCTTTGCGCGCCGCATCCCAGGCCGCCAGGTCGGGGTAGAAGGTCTGCACGCTGACACCCGCCATCTCGCCGGGCGCATAGCCGAACAGTTCTTCCATCTTGGCGTTGCAGCGCAGGTTGCGCCCTTGCTCGCAGACGGAAATGCCCATCACCGCGCTGTCCAGGATGGCCTGGTTTTCCAGCAGCGCGTTGCGCAGCGATTCCTCGTCGTGCTTTTGCGCGGTGCGGTCTTCGATGATCCAGATCGTGCCCTGGGTCGGGTCTTCCGGGTTCACCACATAGCCGATCAGCTGCGCCCAGAAATCGCTGCCGTCCTTGCGCCGCATCAGCGTCTCGCAATGGAAATGCTTGCCCTGGCTGAGCAGCGGGCCGGCGATGGCGCCCACGCGCGCATAGGTTTCGTCGTCCGGGTAGATCGAGCGCCCCGGCATGCCCAGCGCCTCGTCGCCCTGGTAGCGGAACATGTCGGCGAAGCCGCGGTTGTAGCGCGTGATGATGCGGTTCTTGGTGAACAGCATGGTGATCGAGGCGTTGGTCATGATCGCTTCGACTTCCATCTGTGTCTGGCGCGACACCGTCACATCTTCCAGGATCCAGATGGTGCCGCCCTGGTTATGCTCTTCGTCCACCGCCTTGGCGCGCACACGGCACCAGATGACGCTGCCGTCCTTGCGCACCAGCTGGCATTCGCGCACCTCGAACAGTTGGCCGGCCGCCAGGCGCGGGCCGGCCTGCAGGCCGAACGCGGCATGCTGCGCCGGGTGCTCGAACAATAGCGAGGCCTGGCGCCCGCGCATTTCCTCCTGCGTGTAGCCGAACATATCGGCCATGCGCGGGTTGACGGTCAGGATCTCGCTGTTCTTGGTGAACAGGATGCCGACCGAGGCATTGTCCAGGATTGCCTTCTGCTCCAGCAGCAGGCGGCCCATCGCTTCCGTCGCTGTGCGCTGCTCGTTGATGTCTTCCAGGATGAAGACTACGCCTTCGCGCGGGTCGGTCGGATCGAGCGCGCGGCCATTGGTGCGGCACCAGAACAGCGAGCCATCGCGCCGGCGCAGCTGCAGTTCCACCGCGATCGACTGGCCCTGCTCCAGCAGCGGGAAGTATTCGTTGCGGACGCGTTCCGCTTCCTCCAGCGTCGGATAGAGCACGGCGCTGGGCGCCGCCTCCAGCTCATGGCGCGCATAACCGAACATCTCCGCCGCGCGCATATTGCATTCGACGATATGCCCGCCCTTAGCCAGGATGATGCCGACGGCAGCGTTCTCCAGGATGGCCTGCTGCTCCAGCATGGCCTTGCGCAGCGCGCGCTGGTCGCGCTGGGCGCTGCTGATGTCGTTGAAGATGACGGTGGCGCCGCCTTCCAGTCCGCCCGGCAGCGCTTTGACGGTGAGTTGCACGGCCACGTAATTGCCGCTGGCGTTGGTCAGCACGCTATCCCACTTGGGGGCGGTGCGCGGCGCCATATGCGGCAAGGCGGCGGAATCGACCAGGGCCGCATGCAGCTGCGCGCTGGCTTCGGCGCGCACGTGGCGCGCAAACACTTCCAGGATGTTGCGGCCGCGCGGGTCGGCCTGCAGCAGGGCGCCGAATTCCTCGTTCGAGGCAAATACCACGCCGTCGGCATCGCACGCGCAGGCGGGCATGCCGAACAGCTGCAACGCATGTGCCACTACTTCCACAGTACTCGAGACAGAATTCATGTACGCCGGGTTCACGAGGTATCCGGACGATCATAGCGTACAAAACTGCCTGCTCAAAGAAAAGCCACGGCCGAGGGGCCTTGTTACAACAAAAACATGCTCTTTTTCCGCAGTGCAGCAACCATTCCGGCCCGCGCCCAACTGTGCGTGGGATTTCCGCGCAGTTTGCTATCTTCGGCAAGTTTGCTTATTTAGCAAGTACTTGCACGTTGATAGGAGTTGCCGAATGTCGTTTGGTCCACTCGATGGCAGGACAGCCCTGGCGCCGCCGCCCCAGGGCGAGGCTGCCGCTGCCCCGGCGCTGGCCGGCAAGCTGGCCGATGCCGTGTTACCCGTCGCCGCCGACCTGGCCGCCAAAGCCGAACTGCCGCCCGAGGCAGTGCCGCTTGCGGCCAAGGCGCTGCAAATCGAAGAACACCCGCTGGCCGGCCTGGCCATCGCGGATTTCATGTCGCCCGCGCCCGACTTCGCGCCGGCGCCGGTGAAGCCGCACCTGGCGCCGCCGCAGCTGGCCGCGGGCAGCGCGCCATTCGCCGGCTTCCACGAAGGCAGCCGCCTGCTGCGCTTCTATGGCCCGCTGGCAGGCGAGCAGGCCTTGCTGGTCGAGTCGCTGTGCGGCGAAGCGTCGCTGTCGGCACCCTACCGCTTCACGCTGCGCCTGCTGTCCAAGAGCTCCAGCATCAACCTGCAGGACCTGCTCGGCAAGAACGTCAGCGTCGGCGTGCGCCTGGCCGACGGCAGCGAGCATTACGTCAACGGCTACGTCAACGTCTTCGGCTTTTCCCATGCCGACGGCGGCTTCGCCTTCTACCACGCCGAAATCGTGCCCTGGCTGGCCTTCCTGCAGCGCCGCACCAATTCGCGCATCTTCCAGGACGCCAGCGTGCTCGATGTGCTGGAGCAGATTTTCGGCGGCGACTACGGCAGCCTGGCCGCCTACGAGTTCCGCACCGCGCGCCGCTACGCGCCGGAGAACTACATCGTGCAGTACGACGAGACGGACGAGCATTTCGTCAGCCGCCTGATGGAGAAATACGGACTGTTCTACTACTTCGAGCACAGCGCCGAAGGCCACGTCATGGTGATCAGCGACGATTCGCGCGACAGCAGCTTCTGCCCGCCGCAGGCGGCCCACGCCGAGGTAGAGTTCAACGGAGGCAACCGCTGGCACGAGCGCGACGCCGTCACCGCCTTCACCGCCCGGCGCGTGCTGCAGCCGACCAAGGTCGCGCTCAACACCTTCGACTTCAAATCGCCCAACACCGTGCAGTATGTGGAGCTGCCGACCGCTGCGCGCCAGGGCGAGGTGCCGACTTTGGAAGTCTACGACGGCAATCCAGCCTTCTCCTACAAGGACCGCGACAGCGGCGAGCGCGAGGCCCAGCTGCGGCTGGAAGTGCTGGAGTGGCAGGCCAAGGTGTTTGCCGGCGAGTCCGACTGCCGCGGCCTGGCGCCGGGCCACAGCTTCAAGCTCCTCGGCCACCACTGGTTCGACGTGACGGACGAGAAGGATAACGACTTCCTGGTGATCGGCGTGCGGCTCGATTGCCGCAACAACTACTTCGCCAGCGGGCAGGAGGATGTGTACCGCAACAGCTTCAGCGCGATCCGCCGCAAGATCCCTTACCGCCCGGTGCGCGCGCACCGGCCGCCGCGCATGCCCGGCCCGCAGACAGCCACCGTGGTCGGCCCCAAGGGCCAGGAAATCCACACCGACCAGTACGGCCGCATCAAGGTGCAGTTCCACTGGGACCGCTACGGCCGCCGCGACGCTTCGAGCTCCTGCTGGATCCGCGTTTCGCAGCCCTGGGCCGGCAAGGGCTGGGGCACCATCTCCATCCCGCGCATCGGCCAGGAAGTGCTGATCGACTACCTGGAAGGCGATCCGGACCGGCCGGTCTGCACCGGCCGCCTGTTCAACGCCGACCAGCCGGCGCCCTACGCCCTGCCCGACGGCGCCCACATGATGGGCTTCAAGAGCCGCTCCACGCCGGGCGGCGGCGGCTTCAGTGAGATGGTGATCCACGACTCCAAAGGCAAGGAGCTGATCAACATCCACGCGCAGAAGGACATGGTCACCACCGTGCAGAACGCCCAGGCCACCACCGTCAACGGCCCGCACCAGACCAATGCGGTGACCCAGGGCTACCAGCGCAACACTGTCAAGCAGCAGATCGAGATGGTGTCTGAAACGGCCTACATCGACCTGCGCGCCAGGCAGCACATCGCGCTGACGGCGGAAACCGAACATATCGCGCTTACCGCGAAAAAGCAGGTGGAGCTGCTGGCGCAGACCGAGCATGCGGCCGTCACGGCCAAGAAGCACGTCGAGCTGAAGGCCGAGACCGAGCATATCGCCGCCACCGCCAAAAAGCACGTCCTGCTCAAGGCGGAAACCGAGCACGCCGCGCTGGACGCCAGCAAATACGTCGACATCAAGTCGGCCACCCAGCACATCCACCTGACAGCCAGCACCGACATCACGCTGCAGGTCGGCGCCAGCAAGATCGAGTTGCGCGCCGACGGCACCATCACCATCCAGGGCAAGCATGTCGACATCATCGGCAGCGACCGTATCGACCTGAACAAGTAGGAAGCGACAACCATGCAATACCACACCAATAGCGCTACCTTCGATCTGCCAGCGCCGCTCAAAGACAAATCAATGCACATGTTCGTGATGCGGGACGACGGACCAAGCGAGTTCAGTGTCGTCATCACACATGCCGACGTGCAGCAGGAGGAAAGTCTGGCCGACTTCGGCGACCGCTTGCGGCAGGAACTGGGCCGCGCCCTGCCCCGCTTTCAACTGCGGGGATTGAAGGAGTGCCAGGTCGGCGGTTCGCCTGCGATCGAGCTGGCCTATAGCTGGCGCAAGGACGGGAACTTCATGCACCAGCGCCAAGCCATTGTGCTGGTGGGAGGTTCGGCGCCCGGCACCCGCCAGGCCATGATGGTAGCGGCCACCTGTCTGAACGCCTTCACCGATGAATGGAATGCAGCATTCGATGGCCTTCTCGCGAGCATGACCCTTCGCACTCCCTTGAGCGCGGCGGCAGCCGCGCCCAAACGCAAGGCGCTGGTTGCCTCCCATCCGTACACCTTTGCATTGTCCGCGCGCCGGCGCAGCCTGCACGTCTTCGCCAGCCAGGGCGAGGCCTGCCGCAAGACCGATCCACGCGAAGTTGAACTCGAAACCTGGGCCTTCTTCGATGCCGCCGGCAATCGGCTGCAGCCGCATTTCACGGCGCCCAACTCTTACGATCCGGGATTGCGCAATACAGGCATGTACCAGCTTGCAGCCGATCCCGATCCCGAGGCGACAACCCTGCTCGACAACCTGCACCTGGCGGCCATCTACGATCCGCCGATGGATATCCCCGGCCTTCCACATCTCGACGCGGTGCGCAGCTTCCTTGAGCAGCAGGCACGCTAGCCATGGCTCAAGCAGCGGCAAGGCTGAACGACCCGATCGGTCACAGCCCCACCATGAGCTGGCTGCTCGGCGGCCTCATCGCCGCTGCGGCGATTGCCGTGACAGCGGTTGCCGTCGTCAGTACAGGCGGCCTGGCTGCCGCCGCCATTATTGGCGGCGCTGCGGCGGCTGGTGGCGGAATCGGCGAGGTGATGAGCACCATGAGCTGGGCGCCGAAGGAAGAAGTGGGCAACATCACCACCACGGGTTCGCCGAATGTGTACACCAACGGCCTGCGTGCCATCCGCGCCCACCTTGACACGGCCAAGTGCGATAAACACACCGATACGGAGAAGGTGGCGACCGGCAGCGGTAAGGTGTTCATCAACGGCTGGCCGGCCGCGCGCGTGGATGACAAGACGACCTGTAGCGCGACGATCACCAAAGGTTCACCGAATGTGAATATCGGTGGCGATACGGTGCAGACGGATGATATCCACGCCGAAGACCTGGTGCCGACCTGGGTGCACGTAGCGCTGTTCGTTGTCGGTGCGGGGGCGGCAGTCGTACTGGCAGGCCCTGTCGTTGCTGCCGGCGGGCTGGCAGGCGGCATCCTTGGTGGGATGGGTGGCGGCTGGGTCGGTGGCAAGATATTCGGCGAAGGTTCGGACGGCCAAAAATGGTCGATGCTGGGTGGCGGCTTGCTTGGCGGGTTCCTGGGCGCCAAGGGCGCCGGCCTCTGGAAGCCGACATCCGTCTCGCCAAAGGCGGCAGGGCCAGGGGACGATGTACACCCGAATGCGGACGTGGGCCGAAATCCCTTTACCGGTACAGGCTTGCCCAGGAATACGGACCGCCTGCTGCTGAACCAGGGGCAGCAGCCAACTTGCGGCCAGAACTCGATGGCCATGATCATGGATACCCTCGGCAAGCCGGTCGAAGTCGGCGCGCTGATCGGCCGGGTACCGCCGGCCGGGGGCGGTACTACCATGCCAAGAATGGTTTCGTTGTTCCGCAGTGAGGACGTCAAAGCAATGGCATGGACTGGCCGCAATGTGAATGATGTAGCAAAATATACGTCGAAAGGCGTGCCAATCATGGCGGTGATTGCGGATAACCCCAAGGCCAATCCCCCGGGCTTCCTGCACTACGTTGTGGTTGACGGTGTCACCACGCGGAATGGCGTACGTGTTGTGGCGATCCGCGATCCGCACGGCAAGCAGTACTTCCAGCCCGTCAGCAAGTTTGAACAGCATTTCACCGGCGAGGTCATCGTGCCGCGAAACGTCAGTGTCCCAAGGAGAAAATAGTGAGTTTGTACCTGCATATTGATTTGCCGAAGAATCTCATTTCGGAAGAAATGACCCGGCAAAAAAACATCCCATGCTTTTGCAAGGTAGCAAAGGAATTCGAGATCGAGTTTCTTGATCCATTGCCTGAAGCGACAGGGATAGTTCAGGGCTGGGACTGGAAGCTGCTCCACGAACGGGTTATTTCGGGTGTTGGCGGCATGTACACCCACTACACATTCGGCATGGTGACGCTGGAAGCTGCCCAGCCGGGCGCTTACAAGATCATCGACCTTTCCATGTTCGACACAAACTTTGGCTGGTGTCCAGTGCTTCAGGATGGCGAGTATAGCCCTCCAGGCAAGTTCTACGACGATGACGAAGAGGACGATATTGGGCGCTAAACCCGTCAACGGCTTTCGTTTGCCACCGGGTACTGATGCCGCTGGCTGGCGCACCTCAGCATGGACGTGAACAAATACGACAAGCTTCTACAAGGCGTGAGGCAATTCGATAATTATTGGTCGGATATCGGGATCGATGACGCCATTGCATTGCTGGAGGATTTTTCCGACGAGGACTGGACTGGGCTGGAGAAGATACTGCTCGAACGGCCGCCGCTGTGGCAGGTAGCGTGTGCAGAAGCGCTCAGCGAGATCAGCGATACAAAGCGCGCATTCGCCATCTCACTCACGCTGCTGCAAGCCGGCACACGGGATGTACAGATAGCCGCGCTAGATACCATTCATGCACTCGCCGTATCCGGCGTGGTCATCGCCGAAAGTAGCCCGCGACTTCGCATTGCTATCGAAACGGCCAGGGTCGGCGCCGGCGCGGCTGATGTACGCATGCTGGATGCGCTTGATCAACGATTGCAATGAGCCTGTGCTTGCATTTGTAGAAATCTGGAGAGACAAGAAATGCACCCGGCCGGCTGGCCGGGTGCCCTTGCTTACTCGGCTGGCACGCGCACCCAGCCCTCCATCAGGACCCGCGCGCTGCGGCTCATGATGGCTTTCTTTACGCTCCACTCGCCGTTTTCCTGCGTTGCCTGGGCGCCCACGCGCAGCGTGCCGGATGGATGGCCGAAGCGCACCGCTTCGCGCTCGCCGCCGCCGGCCGCCAGGTTGACCAGCGTGCCCGGAATGGCGGCTGCCGTGCCGATGGCGACGGCGGCGGTGCCCATCATGGCGTGGTGCAGCTTGCCCATCGAGAGCGCGCGCACCAGCAGGTCGATCTCGCCGGCCGCCACCTGCTTGCCGCTGGAAGATGCATAGCCGGCCGGCGGCGCGACGAAGGCCACCTTGGGCGTGTGCTGGCGCGTGGCCGCTTCGCCCACGTCCTTGATCAGGCCCATACGCAGCGCGCCATACGCGCGGATGGTCTCGAACTTCGCCAGCGCGGCGGCATCGCCGTTGATGGCTTCCTGCAGCTCGGTGCCGGTGTAGCCGATAGCGTCGGCATTGACGAAGATGGTCGGGATGCCGGCGTTGATCATGGTCGCCTTCAGGGTGCCGATGCCCGGCACTTCCAGCTCGTCCACCAGGTTCCCGGTCGGGAACATTGAGCCGCCCGCGCCCTCTTCTTCGGCCGCCGGGTCCATGAACTCCAGCTGCACTTCGGCCGCCGGGAAGGTCACGCCATCCAGCTCGAAATCGCCGGTCTCCTGCACCTCGCCGTTCGACATCGGGATGTGGGCGATGATGGTCTTGCCGATATTGGCCTGCCAGATGCGCACCACGGCCATGCCGTCGCGCGGCACGCGGGCCGGGGCCACCAGGCCGCCGCTGATGGCGAACGCGCCGACGGCAGCCGACAGGTTGCCGCAGTTGCCGCTCCAGTCGACGAAGGCCTTGTCGATGCTGACCTGGCCGAACAGGTAGTCCACGTCGTGGTCTGGACGGTTGGAGGCCGACAGGATCACCGTCTTGCTGGTGCTCGACGTGGCGCCGCCCATGCCGTCGATCTGCTTTCCGTACGGGTCGGGGCTGCCGATCACGCGCAGCAGCAGCTTGTCGCGCGCCGCGCCCGGCACCTGGGCCGCTTCGGGCAGGTCCTGCAGCCGGAAGAACACGCCCTTGCTGGTGCCGCCGCGCATATAGGTGGCGGGAATCTTGATTTGCGGTTTGTGGGCCATGGTTACGCTGCCTTTGCCGATTCCAGGAAGTCCTGCGCGAAGCGCTGCAGCACGCCGCCCGCCTCGTAGATCGACACGTCTTCCGACGAGTCGAGGCGGCAGGTCACCGGCACTTCCACGCGCTCGCCATTCTTGCGGTGGATTACCAGGGTCAGCGTGGCGCGCGGTGCGCGCTGGCCGATCACGTCGTAGGTCTCGGTGCCGTCCAGGCCCAGGGTCAGGCGGTTCACGCCCGGCTTGAACTCCAGCGGCAGCACGCCCATGCCCACCAGGTTGGTGCGGTGGATGCGCTCGAAACCTTCGGCCACAATCGCTTCCACGCCAGCCAGGCGCACGCCTTTGGCGGCCCAGTCGCGCGAGGAACCCTGGCCGTAGTCGGCGCCGGCAATCACGATCAGCGGCTGCTTGCGCTCCATATAGGTCTCGATGGCTTCCCACATGCGGGTAACCTGGCCTTCCGGCTCGATGCGGGCCAGCGAACCGGCCTTGATGCTGCCGTCCGCGTTGCGCACCATCTCGTTCTTCAGCGTCGGGTTGGCGAAGGTGGCGCGCTGCGCGGTCAGGTGGTCGCCGCGATGGGTGGCGTAGGAGTTGAAGTCCTCTTCCGGCAGGCCCATCTTGTGCAGGTATTCGCCTGCTGCGGAGTCCATCATGATCGCGTTGGACGGCGACAGGTGGTCGGTGGTGATGTTATCGCCCAGCAGCGCCAGCGGACGCATGCCTTTCAGCGTGCGCTCGCCTGCCAGCGCGCCTTCCCAGTACGGCGGGCGGCGGATGTAGGTCGATTGCGGGCGCCAGTCGTACAGCGGCTCGGCGCGTTCGCCGGCGTCCTCGCTGCGCGCGAACATCGGGATGTAGACCTTGCGGAAGTGGTCCGGCTTGACGCTGGCGGCCACGATGGCGTCGATCTCTTCATCGCTCGGCCACAGGTCCTTCAGGGTCACCGGCTTGCCGGCTGCGTCATGGCCCAGCACGTCCTTCTCGATATCGAAGCGGATGGTGCCGGCGATGGCGTAGGCCACCACCAGCGGCGGCGAGGCCAGGAAGGCTTGCTTGGCGTACGGGTGGATGCGGCCGTCGAAGTTGCGGTTGCCCGACAGGACGGCGGTGGCGTACAGGTCGCGCTCGATGATCTCCTTCTGGATCGCCGGATCGAGCGCGCCGGACATGCCGTTGCAGGAAGTGCAGGCATAGGCCACCACGCCGAAGCCCAGCTTTTCCAGCTCAGGCATCAGGCCCGCTTCTTCCAGGTACAGCGTGACGGCTTTCGAGCCGGGCGCGAGCGAAGACTTGACCCACGGCTTGCGCAGCAGGCCGGCCTTGTTCGCATTGCGCGCCAGCAGGCCGGCGGCGATCATATTACGCGGGTTGTTGGTGTTGGTGCAGCTGGTGATGGCGGCAATGATCACGGCGCCATCCGGCATCTTGCCCGGTTCGTTTTCCACCACGCCGGAGATGCCGCGCGCGGCCAGCTCGCTGGTCGGCACGCGCTTGTGCGGGTTGGATGGGCCGGCGATATTGCGCACCACGCTCGACAGGTCGAACTTCAGCACGCGCTCGTACTCCACCTTGGCCAGGTCGTCCGACCACAGGCCGGTGTGCTTGGCGTAGGTTTCCACCAGCGCCACCAGCTCGTCGTCGCGGCCGGTCAGCTTCAGGTACTTGATGGTCTGCGCGTCGATGGAGAACATCGCGGCGGTGGCGCCGAACTCCGGGGCCATATTGGAGATGGTGGCACGGTCGCCCAGCGTCAGCGCGCTGGCGCCTTCGCCGTAGAACTCCAGGTAGGCCGACACCACTTTTTCCTTGCGCAGGAACTCGGTCAGCGCCAGCACGATGTCGGTGGCGGTGATGCCCGGCTGCGGCTTGCCGGTCAGCTCAACGCCGACGATGTCCGGCAGGCGCATCCAGGATGCGCGGCCCAGCATCACGGTTTCCGCTTCCAGGCCGCCGACGCCGATGGCGATCACGCCCAGCGCGTCCACCATCGGGGTGTGCGAGTCGGTGCCGACCAGGGTGTCGGGATAGGCCACGCCGTCCGTCACCTGGATCACCGGCGACATGCGCTCCAGGTTGATCTGGTGCAGGATGCCGTTGCCCGGCGGGATCACGTCGACGTTCCGGAAAGCCTTCTTGGTCCAGTTGATGAAGTCGAAGCGGTCTTCGTTGCGGCGGTCTTCAATGGCGCGGTTCTTGGCGAAAGCGTCCGGGTCAAAACCACCGCATTCCACCGCCAGCGAGTGGTCCACTACCAGCTGGGTCGGCACCACAGGGTTGACCAGGGCGGGATCGCCGCCCTGCTCCGCGATGGCGTCGCGCAGGCCGGCCAGGTCCACCAGGGCGGTCTGGCCCAGGATGTCGTGGCACACCACGCGCGCCGGGAACCATGGGAAGTCGAGGTCGCGCTTGCGCTCGATCAGCTGCTGCAGCGAGGCGGTCAACGTGGCTGGATCGCAGCGGCGCACCAGGTTCTCCGCCAGCACGCGCGAGGTGTACGGCAGCGTGGCGTAGGCGCCTGGCTTGATCGCATCGACCGCTTCGCGCGCGTCGAAGTAATCCAGCCTCGTGCCTGGGAGTTGTTTGCGATATTGGCTGTTCATGATTACTTGCGGTCCTTCAGTGGTACAAAGGCCAGGTCCTCGGGGCCGACGTAGTTGGCGCTTGGACGGATGATCTTGTTGTCGATACGCTGCTCGATCACGTGCGCCGCCCAGCCGGAGGTGCGGGAGATCACGAACAGAGGGGTGAACATGGCGGTCGGCACGCCCATCATGTGGTAGGAGACGGCGGAGAACCAGTCCAGGTTCGGGAACATCTTCTTGATTTCCCACATGACCGATTCCAGGCGCTCGGCGATGTCGAACATCTTCATCGAGCCGGCTTCCTGCGACAGCTTGCGCGCCACTTCCTTGATCACCACGTTGCGCGGGTCGGAGATGGTGTAGACAGGGTGGCCGAAGCCGATCACCACTTCCTTGTTGGCGACGCGGTTGCGGATGTCGGCTTCCGCCTCATCGGCGTTCTCGTAGCGCTGCTGGATGTCCAGCGCCACTTCGTTGGCGCCGCCGTGCTTCGGACCGCGCAGCGCGCCAATCGCGCCGGTGATGGCGGAGTGGATGTCGGAACCGGTGCCGGAAATCACGCGGCTGGTGAAGGTGGAAGCGTTGAACTCGTGCTCGGCGTACAGGATCAGCGAGGTGTGCATCGCGCGCACCCAGCTCTCGGACGGCTTCTCGCCATGCAGCAGGTGCAGGAAGTGGCCGCCGATGGTGTCGTCGTCGGTCTCCACGTCGATGCGCTTGCCGTTGTGGCTGAAGTGGTACCAGTACAGCAGCATGGAGCCGAAGGAGGCCATCAGGCGGTCGGCGATATCGCGCGCGCCGGCGATATTGTGGTCGTCCTTCTCCGGCAGGCAGCAGCCCAGCACGGACACGCCGGTGCGCATCACGTCCATCGGGTGGGCCGAGGCAGGCAGCGCTTCCAGCGCCAGCTTCACGCCTTGCGGCAGGCCGCGCAGGGACTTCAGCTTCTTCTTGTAGCCTTTCAGCTCCGCGATGTTCGGCAGCTTGCCGTGCACCAGCAGGTAAGCGATTTCTTCGAACTCGCAGGTATTGGCCACATCCAGGATATCGTAGCCGCGGTAGTGCAGGTCATTGCCGGTCTTGCCGACGGAGCACAGCGCGGTATTGCCGGCTGCAACGCCGGACAGGGCAACGGACTTCTTAGGTTTGAATGCTGGGGCTTGTTCGGTCATGTTAGTCTCTCCTCAATATATTCGATGACCCCGGAAGGTCAGGGTCAGACCCTTGGGTCTGACCCAGGTTTACCGGGTTTTACTTCTTAGCAGCCGCGAACAGCGCATCCAGCTTCTGTTCGAAGTCGTGATAGTTGATGCGTTCATACAGCTCGGCGCGGGTCTGCATGGTGTCGACCACGTTCTGCTGCGTGCCATCGCGACGGATCGCGGTATACACGTTCTCCGCCGCCTTATTCATGGCGCGGAAAGCAGACAGCGGATACAGCACCAGCCCCACATCGGCGGACTTGAGCTGCTCCACCGTGAACAGCGGCGTCGAGCCGAACTCGGTGATATTGGCCAGGATCGGCACCTTCACCGCAGCCGCGAACTGCTTATACATATCCAGCGAAATCATCGCCTCCGGGAAGATCATATCGGCGCCCGCCTCCACGCAAGCCACCGCACGCTCGATGGCCGCATCCAGGCCTTCCACCGCCAGCGCATCGGTGCGCGCCATGATCACGAAGTTCTCGTCGGTGCGCGCGTCCACGGCCGCCTTGATACGGTCCACCATCTCACCCTTGGTGACGATTTCCTTGCCCGGACGGTGGCCGCAACGCTTGGCGCCCACCTGGTCCTCGATATGCATGGCCGCCGCGCCGAACTTGATCATCGACTTCACGGTGCGCGCCACATTGAAGGCGGAAGCGCCGAAGCCGGTATCCACGTCCACCAGCAGCGGCAGGTCGCACACATCGGTGATGCGGCGCACATCGGTCAGCACGTCGTCCAGGTTGGAGATGCCCAGGTCCGGCAGCCCCAGGGAACCGGCAGCCACACCGCCACCCGAGAGGTAAATCGCCTTGAAACCGGCGCGCTTGGCCAGCAGGGCGTGGTTGGCATTGATCGCGCCCACCACCTGCAGTGGGGATTCTTCTTGCACGGCCTTGCGGAAGGCGGCGCCGGCGGAGTATTGGCTCATGGTGTCCTTTCAGAAACAGGTTGTTTGCCGCCTTTACTGCAAACGCCGTGCCAGCCAGCCCTGGCGTGCAAAATCAAGCACTTGCAACACGTGCGCCAGAGTATAATGTTTCAGATTGAAACACTGAAACGTTTCAGGCGAAACATGCGACATTCCACACCCCTGCCCTTCGACCCTGCCGACAAGCCTGTCATCTGGACGGTTTCCGTCTCGCGCCTGTCCGAGCTGTTCCGCGACATCACGCTCGAATACGACGCCCTGGCCGACATCGAACCGATCAACCTCGGTTTCGACGAAGCCGCGCGCCACATCCGCGAGCGGCTGGCGACTGAACGCTGCGACGCCGTGATCGCGGCCGGCTCCAACGCCGCCTACCTGAAAGGCCGCCTGTCCGTGCCGGTGGTGATCGCCAAGGCCAGCGGCTTCGATTTCATGCAGGCGCTGGCACGCGCACGCAAGGTGTCGGACCGCATCGGCGTGATCACCTACCAGGAAGACATGCCGGCGCTGGCCGAATTCGCCGCCACCTTCGGCGTGCCGATCGCCCAGCGCACCTACGCCACGGAAGAAGATGCGCGGGCCCAGATCAACGAGCTGAAAGCCGCCGGCGTCAAAGCCATCGTCGGCGCCGGCCTGATCACCGACCTCGCCGAGGAAGCCGGGCTGACCGGCGTCTTCGTCTACTCCGCCGCCTCGATCCGCCAGGCCTTTGACGATGCGCTGGAAATGGCGCGCCTGGCGCAACTGGAAACGGGCCGCAACCGGCGCCCGGTGGTGGCCGACACGCTGCGCGCCAAGCATGGCCTGGCCGACCTGCGCGGCGAATCCGAAGCCATGGAACGCGTGCGGCAAGCCGTGGTCCTGTATGCGAAATCGCCCGCCACGGTGCTGATCCAGGGCGAGACCGGCTGCGGCAAGGAGCTGGTGGCGCAAGCCATCCACCGCGAATCGCCGCGCACCCTGGGCGGCGCCAACCGGCCTTTCGTGGCGGTCAACTGCGGCGCCATCGCCGAATCGCTGCTCGAGTCGGAACTGTTCGGCCACGAGGAAGGCGCCTTCACCGGCGCCCGGCGCGGCGGCCATGCCGGCCTGTTCGAGGCGGCCAACCGCGGCACCCTGTTCCTGGACGAAATCGGCGAAATGCCGCTGCCCCTGCAAACGCGCCTGCTGCGCGTGCTGGAGGAGCGCGAAGTGGTGCGGGTCGGCGGCACCCGCCCGATTCCCGTCAACGTGCGCATCATCAGCGCCACCCACTGCGACCTGGAAGCGCGCGTGCGCGAGGGCCGCTTCCGTGCCGACCTGTTCTACCGCCTGGCCGTGCTGCGCCTGGCGCTGCCGCCGCTGCGCGAGCGGCCGACCGATATCCTGCCGCTGGCCGAATGGTCGCTGCGCACGGCCCTGGCCAGCCTGGGCGCGCGCGCCCACCCCAACCTGGCGGCGGAGCTGGCGGCCTGCGCCCCGCTCCTGCTGCGCTACGACTGGCCGGGCAATGTGCGCGAGCTGCGCAACCTGACCGAGCGGCTGGCCCTGTTCCTGGCCGCCGAACCGCTGCAGGCGCTGACGCCGAATTTCGTTGCCGGGGTAGCGCCGGAACTGGCCGCCGCGCCGGCGCTGGCGCTGCCGCTGCCGGGCCGCATCGCGCCTGCCGCCGCGCCCGCCGCAGGGCAGCCCGCCCCCGCCCTGCGCGAAACCGCGCGCGAAGTGCTGGCACGCTTCGGCGGCCGGCGCGATGCCGCCGCCGAATACCTTGGCATCAGCCGCACCACGCTCTGGCGCCGCCTGCGCGAGGAAGGCGGCATTTAGGCGCGCGCCCTCCCTCGCGGCAGCCCGCTAGAATGCCGCCATGGACAACCCAAGCGTAGAAGAATCGCTGAAAGAGCAGATGGGCCGCATCATCGAAGAAGCGCGCATGATGTTGCCCGGTATCCAGGCCCTGTTCGGCTTCCAGACGATTGCCGTCTTCAATGACCGCTTCGAGCGCCTGCCGCTGTACGCCCAGGACTGCCATGTGGCCGCCCTGGCGCTGGTGGTGGTCGCCATTGCGCTGGTCATGCTGCCGGCCGCCTACCACCGCCTGGCCGAACCGGGCTGCGTGTCGCAGCACGCCATCAAGGTCAGCTCGCGCGCCATCTGCTACGCCCTGGCGCCGCTGGCGGCCGGCCTCTCGCTCGACATTGCGCTGGTGCTGTACATGGTGACCGAATCGAGCCGCGCCAGCGCCATCGGCGGCGTGGCCGCCTTCACCCTGCTGATCAGCATGTGGTTCGCCTATCCGCTGCTGATGCGGCATCGCCAGAACCGCCGCTGCTGACGCCACCCATCACGCATTTCAACCGTTCGTCATGGCAGCGCCTTGCGGTGGACGCGGATGGGGTATGCTGCCCCCCATGAAACGCGCCCATTACTATTGGCTGTTGCAAGTGCTTGGCTGGACCGCCATCGCCTTGTTCACCGCCCTGTTCATCAAACTGTTCAGCCGCCTGAGCACCATCTATTTTCCCCTGGCCGCCTGGTGCGGCCTGACCGGCTTGCTGCTGACGGAAGCCTGGCACCGCATATGCCGCCTGCGGCACAGCCGCGGCAAGCCGCTCGACTGGCCAGCCGCCCTGGCCGCCACGGCGGTGCTGGGCGTGCTGCAGACGGCCAGCAACCAGGCGATGGACAAGCTGATCACCGGGGCAGGATGGGAAATCCCGCCCCTGGGCTGGGTCCTGATGCTGCTGCTGTTCTGGACCGGCATCATGCTGGCCTGGAATGTCGCCTATATGGCCGCCCTCTCCCTGCGCCGCAACCAGCGCCTGGAAGCCGAGGCGCTGCTGCTGGAAGCGGAAACACTGCGCCTGGAAGTGCTGGCCAAGGATGCCGAACTGCGCGCCCTGCAATCCCAGGTCAACCCGCATTTCTTCTTCAATAGCCTGAACAGCGTGCGCGCGCTGAT
>NZ_JAYSCO010000063.1:24071-32980 GCF_041914865.1 Pseudoduganella sp.
TTCTTCTTCAATAGCCTGAACAGCGTGCGCGCGCTGATCTTCGAGAACCAGCAGTCGGCCGCCCGCATGGTGGACCAGCTGGCCACCCTGATGCGCTACACCCTGGCTTCCAGCTACGCCGACACCGTGCCTTTGAAGGACGAGCTGGAAGCCGTGCAGGCCTACCTTGCGATCGAAAAGATCCGCTTCGAGGAGCGCCTGTGCGTGGCGCTGGACATCGCGCCCGGCATGGAAACGGTGGCAATTCCGCCCATGTCGGTGCAGACGCTGGTGGAAAATGCCGTCAAATACGGCGTCGAGCAAAGCAGCACCGGCAGCGAAATCCGCATCAGCGCCCGCTATGCCGACGGCCGCGCCGCTATCGAAGTGGCCAACCGGGGCGCACTGGCCAAGCTTGGCAACTCCACGCGCGTCGGCTTGAGCAATGCGCGCAAGCGGCTGCTGCACGCCAAGGGCGGCGACGCCAGCCTGGAACTGGTGGAGCGCGATGGCTGGGTGCGCGCGACCCTCGATTTCCCGCTCGCGGCATGATGCGGGTGCTGGTCGTTGACGACGAACGGCTGGCACGACTGGAATTGCGCCGCCTGCTGGGCGGGCATGCCGCCGTGGAAGTGGTCGGCGAGGCCGGCAGCCTGACCGGCGCCAAGGCCTTGGTGGCGGCACTGGCGCCGGACCTGGTCCTGCTGAACGTGCAGCTGCCCGACGGCAGCGGCTACGACCTGCTCGGCGAGCTGCTCGATGCGCAGGACGCGGCCCCGGAAGTCATCCTCACCACCGGCCACGGGCCCAGCCTGCCCGACTCCCTGGTCAAACCGATCGATCCCGAGCGCCTGGCAGCCGCCCTGCAGGCCGTCGCGGTCCGGCTAGGCATGGGCCCGGGGTGCAAGCAGAGCAAGCTGTTCGTGCGCGACGGCCAGCATTGCTGGCTGCTGCGGCTGGACGACGTGCGCCTGTTCGAGGCGGAAGGTCAGCACACCCGCGCCTACCTGGCCGGCGCCGCGCCCCTCATCACCCGTCCCTTGCGCGACCTCGAACGCAGGCTTGACCCGCAGCGCTTCCTGCGCGCCAGCCCGCGCCACATCGTCAACCTGGCCGACGTGCGCCGCATCGGCCACGCCGCCGACGGCACCCTGCAGCTGGACGTGGCCGGCATCCAGGTCGCGTTGCTGGACGCCTCGGCGCGCGCCGCTCATCACCCCATTTAACCGTTCATCAAGTTTGCGGTTCGGTTGTGCCGGCGCGGCCGATAAGCTGTGTTTCACAAGGAGGAAACACCCATGAAAATCGCCAGATTCGCTGCCACCCTGCTGTTCGCCATCGCCACCCTGCCCGCCGCCGCCGCCACCGCCTTCAAGGCGGAAGTAAAGGGCAAAGGCGAACCTGTGATCCTGATTCCCGGCCTGGCCTCGTCCGGCGAAGTGTGGCACGACACCGCTTCCCGCATCTGCGCCACGCACCAATGCCATATCCTGACCCTGGCCGGCTTTGCCGGCGTCCCGGCGCTGCGCGGCGAGCGCCTGCTGCCGGCCGCCGAACAGCAGCTGGCCGACTACATCAGCGCCAACAAGCTGGGCAAGCCGACCGTGATCGGCCACAGCCTGGGCGGCTTCCTCGGCATGAAGCTGGCCAGCAACCACCCGGACAAGGTGGGCCGCCTGGTGATCATCGATTCCTTCCCGGCGCTGGGCGCCACCCGCAACCCCGCCATCAGCAAGGAGCAGCTGCTGGCCGGCGCCGCCCAGATGCGCGACGCCATGCAAAGCCAGGACGACGCCACCTTCAGCGCCATGCAGCAGCGCAGCGTGGCCGCCATGGTCACCTCGCCCGACCATGCGCAGCGCATCGCAGGCTGGGGCAAGCAGTCCGACCGCGCCACCGTCACCGACGCCATGTACGACATCATGGCCACCGACTTGCGCGAGGAGGTGGCGCGTATCAAAGCGCCGACGCTGGTGCTGGGCGCCTGGGCCGCCTACAAGGCTTTCGCCCCCAAAGAGGCGGTGGAGGGACTGTTCAAGGCGCAGTATGCCAAACTGCCCGGCGTGAAAGTGGAACTGGCCGACAGCGCGCGCCACTTCATCATGTACGATGAGCCGGAATGGATGTATGCTCGCATCGACCAATTCATCCGATAATCCGCTCACCATGGAACACACCGCGCGTCCGCTGCTGGCAAGGCTCAACTGGTACTGGCTGCTGCAATGCCTGGGCTGGACGCTGGTGTTCCTGGTCGTGGTGCTGATGTACTTCCGCTTCCTCGGCATGCGCGGCGTGCTGGCCACGGCGGTCTGGATCGCCGCCAGCGGCCTGCTGCTGAGCGAGCTGTGGCACCGCTTCATCAAGGCGCGCCGCTGGAATGTGGGCGCGGTGCGCTGGCGCATGCTGGCCCCGCCGCTGCTCGTGCTCGGCCCCCTGCAGGCCCTCAGCGTGGCCGCCGCAATCTATATGTTCCAGGGCCAGATCGACTGGACCTTTTCCTGGGCGCCCGGCGCCTTCGCCCTGTGGGGCTGCGTCATGCTGGGCTGGCAGATCGCCTATATGGCGGCACTGGCCCTGCGCCGCGCCAGCCAGTTCGAGGCGACCGCCCTGCGCATGGAGGTGCAGGCCAAGGACGCCGAACTGCGCGCCCTGCAAGCCCAGGTCAACCCGCACTTCTTCTTCAATAGCCTGAACAGCATCCGCGCCCTGGTGTATGAGGAGCCCGATGCCGCCTCGCAGATGATCGACCAGCTGGCCAGCCTGATGCGCTATGCCCTGCAGACGGGCCAGCAGCACCAGGTGCCGCTGAAGAAAGAGCTGGAGGCGGTGGAAGCCTACCTGGCGATCGAGAAAATCCGCTTCGAAGACCGGCTGCGCGCCCGCATCGAGGTGGAGCCCGGCCTGGAACAGGTGCTGATCCCGCCCATGTCGCTGCAGACCCTGGTGGAAAACGCCGTCAAATATGGCGTGGAAATGAGCGCCAGCGGCAGCGACATCGTGCTCAGTGCGCGCCGCGACGGCGACAACGCCGTGATCGAAATCGCCAACGCCGGCGCCATCCGCGCCTTCGGCAATTCCACCAAGGTCGGCTTGAGCAATACCCGCAAGCGCCTGGCGCTGTCGCTGGGCGAGGAAGCCAGCCTGCAACTGAGCGAGAGCAGCGGCTGGGTGCGCGCGACGCTGCAGTTTCCCGTGACCACGGCGGTGGCGGCATGATGCGCGTCCTGATCGTCGATGACGAGCGCCTGGCGCGCGCCGAGCTGCGGCGCCTGCTGGCCCAGCATGCGGGCGTGCAGATCGTGGGCGAAGCCGCCAACGCGGCCGAAGCGGCGCTGCAGGTGGCGGCCCTGCAGCCCGACCTGCTGCTGCTGGACGTGCAAATGCCGGGCGGCAGCGGCTTCGACCTGCTGGCCGCGCTGGACGATGCGCCGGAAGTGATCTTCACCACCGCCTTCGACCAGTACGCGCTGCAGGCCTTCGAAGCCAGCGCGTTGGACTACCTGATGAAACCGATCGAGCCGCAGCGCCTGGCCTCGGCGCTGGAACGCGCCGCCGCGCGCCTGGGCATGACGCCCACGCCCAGCAGCACGCCGCGCAAGCTGTTCATCCGCGACGGCGAGCGCTGCTGGTTCGTCAAGCTGGAGGATATCCGCCTGTTCGAATCGGAGGGCAACTACACCCGCCTCTACTTCGACGACGCCAAACCCTTGCTGGCGCGCTCACTGCTGCAACTGGAACAGCGCCTGGACCCGCAGCAGTTCTTCCGCGCCAGCCGCCGCCACATCGTCAACCTGGCCGCGGTGCGCAGCATCGACAACGAGGAAGGCGGCGGGCTGACGCTGCGCCTGGACGACATGGCGGTGGAAGTATCGCGCCGCCGGGCGGCGGCGCTCAAACAGCTGCAGGCGTTCTGAAGCTTACTTTGACGCTTACTTCAGCGCCGGAATAGCCTGCGGCTGCAGCGGCTTGACCGGCTGCTCCTTCAGCTTCTTCTGCAGCATCTCAATCGCCACTTCCAGCTGGCGGTCGCGCCCGGCGTAGCTGGCGTGCGGCAGGTTGTCCACCTCCACGTCCGGCGCCACGCCCACGCCCTCGATCAGCCACTGGCCGTCGGCCTCGCTGAACTGGCCGTTTTCCGCCACGCGCACCATGCCGTTGTCGCTCAGGCGATTGCGGTCGCTGAGCCAGACGCCGGCGCCGGCGGTGCGCTTGCCCACCAGCGGCGCCAGGCCCAGCGCTTTGACGCCTGCGGCGAAGGTTTCACCGTCCGAATAGGTCAGCTCATCGACCAGCACCACCAGGTGGCCGCGGAAGGTGTTCTGCATATTCGGGTAGGTGCGGCCCGATGGCGGCGCCCAGTAAGCCCATGCCTTGCGCAGCAGCTTCTCGATGATCCAGCTGTCGATGTTGCCGCCCTGGTTGCGGCGCACGTCGATGATCAGGCCGTCGCGGTTGATATTGGCGTAGAACTCGCGCGCAAAGGTGGCGATATCGTTCGGCCCCATGGCGCGCAGGTGCAGGTAGCCGATGCGGCCCTTGGAGGCTTCGTCCACCTGGCGCGCCAGGCCCTGCTCCCAGTCGCCGTAGCGCAGCGTCGCATGGCGCGCCAGCGACACCGGCGTCACGATCACCGAGCGCTGCGCGCCCTTGGCGGTGGTCACGTTCAGCAGCACCTGCTTGTCGGCCTGGTTCAGCAGCAGGTCCGAAATATCGCGCGCTTCCAGCACCGGCTTGCCGTTCACGGCGGTGATGGTGTCGCCTTCGCGCACGTCCACGTCCGGCTGCGCCAGCGGGCCGCGCGCATTCGGCAGTTCAGGCTCGGTGCGGTAGACGTGCTCGACGCGGTAGCCCTTGGCGGTGCGCGCCAGCACGGCGCCCAGGCCGGCCGGGCTGCCTTCCGGCGCCGGGCGGCGGATATCGCCCGGCTGCACCTGTGAATGCAGGGCGCCCACTTCGGCCACCATCATGCCCAGGATATCGTTCAGCTCCGCGCGCTCGGTCACGCGCTCCACCAGCGGCGTGTACTTGGAGCGCACGATGTTCCAGTCCACGCCGCGCATCTTCGCGTCGTACAGGAAGTCGCGGTGCATGCGCCAGGCGTCGTTGAACATCTGCTTCCATTCCAGGCGCGGGTTGGAGACGAAGGTCCAGTCCTCCACCCGCACCTTGGCCTTGCTGATGTCGGCCGGCTGCTTGGCGCCGGCGTCCACGATCAGCATGTCACCCGGGCCATTGGCGGCGAAGCTGCGGTAGAACACGCGCTTGCGGTCGCCGGACAGCTCGTAGCTGCGCACATTGGCGGCGAAAACTTCCGGCTGCGGGTTGTTGCGCGCAATGGCCAGCGTCTTCAGCGTGGAGCGGCCGTCGCTGCCCTCGCGCTCCAGGAAGTACAGGCGCTTGTCGTCCACCGCCAGGTCGCGGTAATTGCCCGCTGCCAGCGGCACCTCGTACACGCGCTCGGCCAGGCCGGCGAACACGATGGCCGGCAGCGCCGGCTTGGCCGGTGCGCCCGGCTTGGCGGCAGCACCCGCTGCGGCGGCGCCGCCGGCGGCCTTGTCGGCCTTGGCGTCGGCCGCCTTCTCGACTGCTTTTTCGACCGCTTTTTCCGCCGCCTTCTCTTCCGGCGTTTCGGCCGGCTTGGCGCCCGCCTTGCTCAGCTCATCGTCGGCCTTGAAGGGGAAGCGGTTGCCCGGCTGCAGCGCCAGCGCGAATACGCCGACGCGCTTGTCGAACACCGGTCCCATATTGCGGTCGCCCCACGGCGAGCCGTTGGCCAGCGTGTAGTTGCGCGCCGACAGGAAGTACAGCCAGCGCCCGTCCGGCGAGAACACCGGCGATTCGGATGGAAAGCGGTCGCCGGTGACAAAGGCCAGCTGCTTGCTGTCGACCGCGTACAGGGCGACCTGGTCGCGCTGCGCGTCCGTAGCGGAGCGCACGAAGGCCAGGTAGCGGCTGTCGGGCGACCACACGGCCGGGTCATGCTGGTCGATGCCGGCCGCCTTGCCGGCGTCGTCCACCAGGGTGTTCACGCGCGTGGCCAGGTCCAGCAGCCACATGCGGCCCTTCTTGTCGTTGTGCGCCAGGTACTTGCCGTCCGGCGAAGGGTAGATTGCCCAGCGATGGTTGTTGCCGTCCGTGGTCAGGCGCTCACCCTTGCCCGAACCGTCGGCGGCGAACTTCCAGATTTCATTCTCGCCCGTGATGTCGACGATGGCGTAGACATGCTTCTCGTCGTGGCTGAACACCGCATCGCGCGCGCGGGCGCCTTCCGGGATGGCGATCTCCACCCGGCGCAGGCTGCCCGTGCCGGCGATCGTGACGCGCCCGCGCGCCGTCAGCACCACGCGCTCTTCGCGCGCCGACAGCGCGGTATTGGTCAGCGCCTCCAGCGGCGAACGGATCTGGCGCGTGCGCTGCTGGTCGAAGTCCGACAGCAGCGACACCTTCAGCTGGCGCGTGGCGCCGCTGGCCAGGTCCAGCAGCTGCGCATCGGCGCCCAGCTGGTACACGATGCGGCCATCGCCCAGCGCCGCGTTGCGCACGTCCCAGTCCTTGTGCTGGGTATGCGCGCGCAGGTCGCCGCCGTCGGCGTTGGAGGACCAGATATTGTCGGCGCCATCGCGGTCGCTGATGAAGTACAGGCGGCCCTTCCACCACATCGGGCGCTTGAAGTTGGCCGCCTCGCCGGCGAACACCGGGCGCGCTTCGCCGCCGCCATCCACGTCGTAGCGCCACAACTGCGCGGTGGCGCCGCCGCGGTAGCGGCGCACGTTGTCGCCGGTCATGAGCAGGCCAAGGCGGGTGAAGTACAGCGTCTTGCCGGCATCGTCCAGCACCGCATCGTTGGCGTCGGCCACCGGGAAGGTGCGGCGCGCCAGCGTGTCGGGCTTGAGCGCCGACACTTCCCAGCGGTTGCGCGGGCCGGTCTGGGTCGGCAGCGCCACCAGCACCTCGCCCTTCGCCGTCCAGCCCAGCACGCGCGCATTCTCGTTGGCGAAGGTCAGGCGCTTGGGCAGGCCACCGGCCAGCGGCATGACGTAGGCTTCCGGCGCGCCTTCATAGCTGGCCACGAACGCCAGCCACTGGCCGTCCGGCGAAATGGCGGCCTGGGTTTCGGAACCGGCGTGGGTGGTCAGGCGCTGCGCCGCGCCGCCGGCGACGCCTGCTTTCCACAAGTCGCCCTCGGCGGTAAAGACCACGGTGTCGCCGCGCACGGCGGGGAAGCGGATGTAAGGATCGGCGGCGTACGCGCCATGGGATGCAGCCAGCAGGCCAAGCGAAAGCAGGAGGGATTTATTCATTACGTTTATAAAGGATGATTAAACCGCTCACGATTGTGCAATAAAAAACCCGCTCTGTGAGCGGGTTTTTGCGGCGGTATGCCGGTTTATTCGACTTCGACCGTTTCCGGCGGCGGGGTCGGCGCCGCGTCCGGTTCCGGGAACTCCAGCTTGATCGCTTCGGCGTCGTCCAGGTCGACGATCACGCGCCCGCCGGACACCAGGCGGCCGAACAGCAGTTCGTCGGCCAGCGCCTTGCGGATCATGTCCTGGATCAGGCGCGACATCGGGCGCGCGCCCATCAGCGGATCGAAGCCCTTCTTCGCCAGGAACTTGCGCAGTTTCTCGCTGAAGATCGCTTCCACCTTCTTCTCGTGCAGCTGCTCTTCCAGCTGCATCAGGAACTTGTCCACCACGCGCAGGATGATTTCCTCGTCCAGCGCGCGGAAGCTGATGATCGAATCCAGGCGGTTGCGGAACTCCGGCGTGAACATGCGCTTGATGTCCGCCATCTCGTCGCCCGCCTCCTTGCTGTCGGTGAAGCCGATCGAGCGCTTCTGCAGGCTTTCCGCACCCGCATTGGTGGTCATGATGATGATCACGTTGCGGAAGTCGGCTTTGCGGCCGTTGTTGTCGGTCAGCGTGCCGTGGTCCATCACCTGCAGCAGGATATTGAAGATATCCGGATGCGCCTTCTCGATCTCGTCCAGCAGCAGCACGGCGTGCGGCTTCTTGGTGATGGCCTCGGTCAGCAGGCCGCCCTGGTCGTAGCCCACGTAGCCCGGCGGCGCGCCGATCAGGCGGCTTACCGCATGGCGCTCCATGTACTCCGACATGTCGAAGCGGATCAGCTCAATGCCCAGGATGAAGGCCAGCTGCTTGGCCACCTCGGTCTTGCCGACGCCGGTCGGGCCGGAGAACAGGAAGGAGCCGATCGGCTTGTCCTGCTTGCCCAGGCCGGCGCGCGCCATCTTGATGGCGGAAGCCAGTGCTTCGATCGCCGGGTCCTGGCCGAACACCACGTTGCGCAGGTCGCGGTCGATGGTCTGCAGCTTGCTGCGGTCGTCCTGGTTGACGGTCTGCGGCGGGATGCGCGCGATCTTGGAAATGATTTCCTCGATCTCGGTCTTGCCGATGGTTTTCTTCTGCTTCGACTTCGGCAGGATGCGCTGGGCGGCGCCCGCCTCGTCGATCACATCGATGGCCTTGTCCGGCAGGTGGCGGTCGTTGATGAAGCGCGCCGCCAGTTCGGCTGCGGTCGACAGCGCCGACGACGAATACTTCACGCCATGGTGCTCCTCGAAGCGTGACTTCAGGCCGCGCAGGATCTGCACGGTCTGCTCCACGGTCGGTTCATTCACGTCCACTTTCTGGAAGCGGCGGCTCAGCGCATGGTCTTTCTCGAACACGCCACGGAATTCCGTGAAGGTGGTCGCGCCGATGCACTTCAGCTGGCCGTTCGCCAGGGCCGGTTTCAGCAGGTTGGACGCATCCAGCGTCCCGCCCGAGGCCGAACCGGCGCCGATGATGGTGTGGATTTCGTCGATGAACAGGATGCCGTTCGGGTTGTCCTTCAGCTGCTTCAGCACCGCCTTCAGGCGCTGCTCGAAGTCGCCGCGGTACTTGGTGCCGGCCAGCAGCGCGCCCATG